>CADCOR010000311.1 GCA_902803055.1 uncultured Erysipelotrichaceae bacterium | reverse complement strand
TTTTTGCAGGATATATGCGATACCTGTAGCCTTTGTGTATCAGCATCAGTACCTCGTTTTCTGAGTTTCTACATACCACCTGATAGTCTCGCTGCTGACATTGCCGGCGGTAGAGACAAAGAAACTCCGCG
Organism: uncultured Erysipelotrichaceae bacterium; assembly: GCA_902803055.1. Taxonomy (GTDB): domain Bacteria; phylum Bacillota_I; class Bacilli_A; order Erysipelotrichales; family Erysipelotrichaceae; genus Colivicinus. The sequence goes on along the minus strand of CADCOR010000311.1, from coordinate 3,122 downwards.
TCCAGAGAGATGGCATTCTCTCGAGCTTGGAGAACTCTTTTCTGAGAGAAAACGAAGTAGCTCCCTTAATCTGGTGCATTACTTCAGAAGGGCTCATCGTCGGAAGACAGGTTAAGAAAAGATGAACATGATCGATATGGCATTCCATAGCAAGAACATCTAACCCAAGGCGTTTACACTCAAGAAGCGTTAACTCCTTGAATCTGTCCTCTACACCGGGGATATTAAATATCTTTCGTCGATACCGGGGGCAGAATACAAAATGATAGTTGATCAAAGACACCGTGGTTTTTGTTTTTCTATATTCGTTATCCATGTGTATATTATATCATATATATACACGTTGCTTAAGCTAAAAGCCACCTCTCATCCCACCACTAAAGTAGTGGGCTTTCTCGGTGTAAGGAGATTGTAAGTAATCTTGCAGAGATACTTTATTTCTGTTTCAATCCTTTCTATAAAAAACAGTCTATTATGAATATCGTGTTCAGTACTTAATACCTGTATTTTTGAAATGGTCTTATTAGGATTCTTGTGCAAGGAAGCTTTTGACTTTGTTTGATCCGAATTGATTGGTTTTGAAGAGTAACCATATTCCCATACTTTATCAGGCTTGCTGGCATAATGAACATATCTTCTTTCGTGTTCGTTATCTGCTTCATTCCGGTTGTTATCACTATAATTCAGAATAAATATAAATATAAATATCAGAGCCAGAATCAGCAGCAATATATAAAGCTGAATCGTTTTCATATCCCTGCCCTCCTCATATAGAAACATATAGAAGGAAGTGTGCTAAAAAAACGACTCCGTATGGAATCGTTGATAAATTATAGATTTGATATATTAAGCCTTACTGTTTTCAATATACCAGATGATTAGGAAGCGAACCTATCACAATCTTTTTATTCTGTTTATCAATGATGAAGTAGATCCTTATCAGTTCGCCATGATTGCCGATCTTCAGATGCCAATCCAAAGGATATTCCCTTCTTATGCCGTCTTCAAAGATGTATTTGATCTTGCATTCACCTCTGGCCGATATCGGTATCCCTGATGGAGTCACCTCAAAAGGCCTGTGATAGATCGCTGATGATCTGTCGTTGAGCTCTTCCTTATCCATTCCTTCAAACAGATACTGTGAATAGAGATGCTCAAGATAGTCCAAGGAATCACAGATGACATCAATATCGACGTTTTCGGCATCGTTTCTGTTCAGACAGTCAATTGCCTTCCTGTCAAATACGACATACCTGTATGAAGTGATCCATTCAGCTATCTCGTTGTGCTGAGAAGGTCTTGTTTCCTTTCTCTTAATGAAGGAAATGTAGTCATCCATCCTTCTGATCCGGTTTTTAAGTATGCCATTTTCTCTGTTAAGGACGATGATCTCGTTTTCTTTCTTCTGAAGCTGTTCCAGAGCTTTCTGCAGCTCCCTGTTTGAATCTGTGCTTCCTTCCTTATGATATTCATTTATCCTTTCGGTTCTGCTGACCTTTGATCTGATGCTTTCCAGGCTTCTGGTCGTCTCATCAAGCTGGGCAAGGATATCCGATTTGTAGTTCTCATTCTTCTGTTCGACAAGGATCTTGGCTTCTTCGACAAAAAGAACATCCTTGAAATCGATATCCTTTTCCCTGGTGAAATTGCCGATATAGTCCCTGTATGAACTCTTGTCTTCATAGGAGTAGATCTTTCTGCTGCCGCCGAACTTCTTTGGATCGATAACTAGGACATCGTCTGATGTGAATGATCCTGTCGAGAACATGCTGCTGAACTTTTCAAAAAGTCTTTTAGGCAGAAAGTAGGGTCGGGCATAGCCGGCATATCTTGAAGCATATGGTTCCGCTTTGCTTAAGACATTCTTTCTGATGCTTTCTTTCTTGAGTTCCAGCAGTCCCGACTGGATTATGCCTCCGGGGCTTAATGTGTCGGATGCTTCTGAAAAATCGTCATATGCATATATGATGAAAGGCAGCTGATTGTCTTTGCTTCTGTATAACGAGAAAAGCTCATTTATTCTTTCCTCGTTAACAACATCCATGTTATCCGGATCATAGATCTTCTCTATCTGTTTTAGGCCAAACAGAGGATTCAGGCACAGTTCCTTTATAAGGGAAAACCTGATGCATCCCGCTTTCTCCACGTCCTCCTTATCGGAGATCGAAGTCCTGAAGGCACACTGAAGCCTGTTGTCAATGATCCTGAAAGCGATATTTGATTCAATGGTCCTTCCGGGGACTGCTTCGCCACCTCCTAAAGCTCCCAGATCGTTTTCGATGATCCTTAAAGCCCAGATACCGTCTTCCATATCGGCTACGGCATCGATTATGTATTCATCGGTGATATTGAAGGATCTGAAGTCTTCATTCTTCACATCGTCGTATCTGTCTTCTTCAGGCATTTTAAGACAATCAGGGACTGTGTTTCCTTCAAGTCTTTTCCTGAGCCAGGAAAGGCAGGATAAGGCGGCGATCTTAAGTCCGTCTTCCGGTCTTGTTGCCGCATTGGCCATGATACCGAAAAACTGATATGTATTGTATTTGTTTGTTTTCAGAAGCTTTACTGCTGAAGTGTACTGATCATTCATGATAAAAACCTTATTTATTCAAAATCTATGTAGTAGAATTCGCCTATCTCTTCTTTTCTTTCTTCCCAATATGCTCTTACTTCATCAGTCATATCTGACCAGCGCATGATATTGTTGGCATATTTTTCTTTAAATCTCGCCAGGAGGTCGTTTTCTTCGGCAAAGAATTCAGGAACAGGATCGATCAGATGCTCAGGACCGGTACAGTTATACAGGCAGTAGATGTAGCCGTCTAAAGAAACATCAAAATCAGAAAGGTTTTTAAGAAAATCTGATAACGAAATGTCTTTGGAAGACAGATCCATGTCTTCTATAAAAGAATAAAAACAGGTATCTTTCAGATCTTCAAAGGATAAGGATGATCTTCTTATCTTTTCTGTTATCTTTGAAAGATCAGTACCGTTTATAAAAATCCTGCAGGCCGGCCATTCGCTGAACAGTCCAAAAGAGGTTCCTGCTCCTTCTTCAGAAATATAGTCATACTGAAGACCCATGTCGTAAGTTGCTGCTGTAGGTTCCGCAATTAAGTAAT
>CADCOR010000310.1 GCA_902803055.1 uncultured Erysipelotrichaceae bacterium | reverse complement strand
CGGATATTGTGACGGCTGAAAACGACAACTTTTTCAAGCTGATAGCCATCATCAGCGTTTACGCTTACATTGCCGATAAACAGTGTAAAGATGATGCTTACAACGGCTAACAGTCTTAGATTAAATATATTTTTCTTTTTCATGCTTTAATTCTATCATCCGAACTAATAAAAATAAGGTGGAGTTTGTTAGAATATAAGTGAACAGGAGATAAATAAATATGAAAGATAATAACTGTGCTTACTGTGCCGGTGGTGAACTGCTGGACAAATTCGGCATCAAGATCTGTGATCTGAGTGTCAGTCAGCTCATCTTATTCAAGGAACAGAGCCACAAAGGCAGATGTGTAGTAGCTTATAAAGATCATGTCAGTGAACTGGTAAATATCTCTGAAGAAGAAAGAACAGCTTTCATAAACGATGTGGTCAAAGCGGCCAACGCCATTCATAAAGCTTTCAATCCGGATAAAGTCAATTACGGTGCCTATGGCGATACCGGCTGTCACCTGCATATGCATCTGGTTCCTAAATACAAGGATGGCTATGAGTGGGGCGGGGTCTTTGAAATGAATCCCGGCAAAACCCTGTTAAGTGACGAAGAGTATCAGGAACTGATCGATAAGATTAAAGCCAATCTGTAAGATGAAAAAATAAGAATGGCTGGAAACAGCCATTTTTAAAAGGCAGGCCGAATGAAAAATAAGATCAGAAAAACAGTGCTGATTGTGATGACCGTGATCATGTCAATGATCCTTTTTGGCTGTCAGGATAAAGGCGAGAATAAAGGCTATACAACAATCGAACAGCTGCAGGATAAACGCATCGGCATCAAGCAGGGAACGATCTATGACGGCTTCAGCAAGAAACTGTTTCCTGAGGCGCAATACTATTACTTCAACAATAATACTGATCTGACGGCTGCCCTTAAAGGGCATAAGATCGATGGTTTTGTAGCGGATGATGCGATCATTGATGACATAATCAGAGAAAATCCGGAAGTAGCCAAGATCGGTGAACATGTCTTCAGTGCTCCGGTGGGACTGGTTTTTGCGAAAAGCGAAAAAGGCCAGAAGCTCGTGGAGATGATGAACGAACTGATCAAAGAACTTAAGGAAAGTGGTGAACTCGACAGACTGTTTGAGAAATGGCTGAACTACGATTCTTCAACCCGGATGTTTGATATCGGTTCGCTTTCAGGAGAAAATGGCACGATCGTTCTGGCAACACAGAGCGGATCGCCGCCTTTCAATATCCTGCTCAACGGCCAGATCGCCGGATATGAAACAGAAGTGGTTGCGCTGTTTTGTCAGAAATATGGCTACCGGCTTCAGATCAATGAAATGTATTTTGACGGACTGCTTGGATCTGTGCAGACCGGTAAAGCTGATATTGCGGCGGGCGGCATAAGTGAAACTGAAGAAAGAGCGAAATCCGTTAACTTTTCCGATGCGATCGCGACCAACTATGGAAGTGTGGCGGTACTGAAACAGAGCAATGACAGCATAGAGGGTTTCTTTGATTCTCTGATGTCAGGACTTAAAAGCACCTTCATCGTTGAAGATCGCTGGAAGCTGTTTGTTGAAGGCATATTGTCAACGCTGTTCATTACGATCGCTTCGATAATACTTGGTACAGCGCTTGGCTTTATCGTCTATACCAATACCAGAAATAATGAAGGTCTGCTTTTGAAGATTGTCAAGATCACGATCTGGATCATTCAGGGCATGCCGATGGTCGTGCTGCTGATGGTGCTTTACTATGTCATACTGGGCAAAGTTTCGATCAGCGGATTCTGGGTTTCTATAATCGGCTTTTCTTTGACCTTTGGCAGTGCGGTCTTCAATATGCTTTCAGGTGCGGTGAAGACGATCGACAGCGGACAGCGGGATGCGGCTTTTACTTTAGGCTACTCTGAGAAAAAGACTTTCTATCGGATTATCCTGCCGCAGGCGATCAGATTCATCATGCCTTCATATAAGGCTGAGATCGTTTCGCTGATCAAGGCCACGGCGGTTGTCGGCTATATTGCGGTGCAGGATCTCACCAAGGTCGGTGATCAGATCCGTTCACGAACCTATGAAGCTTTCTTCCCACTGATCGTGGTGACGCTTCTTTACTTTGCCCTGGCGGCTTTAATATCGGCATTGATAAATAAGATCGATGTCAGTTCCGACATCAGAAGACGCACACCGGAACAGATCCTGAAAGGGGTGAAGATTGATGATTGAAGTGAAAAACCTCACCAAGATCTACCGGGTCAACCCGATCGTCAATGATCTTTCAGTTACGATCAACGACGGTGAGATCATCTCGATCATCGGTCCTTCAGGCTGCGGCAAGTCGACTTTTATCAAGTGCCTGAATATGCTGGAAAAACCGACAAAAGGACAGATCTTTATCGATGGCGAAGAGATAACTGCGCCAGGCTATGATCTTTGCAAAGTCAGCCGCAAGGTCGGCATGGTCTTTCAGCAGTTCAATCTCTTCAATCACATGACGGCGATCGAAAACATCATGATCCCGCAGGTCGATATCCTGAAACTGAGCAGACAGGAAGCTTATGAAAAAAGTATGGAACTGCTTAAAAAAGTCCACCTCAGCCAGAAAGCCTTCAGTTATCCTGATCAGTTATCCGGAGGCCAGCAGCAGCGCATTGCGATCGCCAGGACTTTAGCTATGGATCCGGAAATCATCCTTTTTGATGAACCGATCAGCGCTCTGGATCCGACCATGGTCGATGAAGTAAAGGCGGTCATCAGAGATCTCACGCATTCAGGCAAGACGATGCTGATCGTGACTCATGATATGGAATTTGCGAGAACGATCGCCAATCGGCTTTTCTATATGGATGAGGGCGGAATATATGAACAGGGTGATCCGGAAGAGATCTTCACTAATCCGCAGAAAGAAAAGACCAGACAGTTTGTCAATAAGCTCAAGATACTGCAGTTTGAGATAGATGACCGGAATTATGATTTCTATGGTGCCTATTCCACTATCAGATCATACTGTCTCAAGAATCAGATCCCTTTTACTAAAATCAATCATATCGAGTCAATCTTTGAAGAAATCTGTCAGGTTATACTGATGGAAAAACTGGAAGACTATAAAGTCAATTTCAGGATCATCTATTCGCAGAAAGATGGCAACGTGGAGATTAATGTTTTATATGGAAACAAGCCAATCAATATTCTGGATGACAATGACAGTCTGTCCTTGAAGATCGTCAGAGGCTTCTCTTCTGATCTTGATTATGAACAGCTAAATGAAGCATACGCCAATAAACTGTATATAAAAGTCATCTGATTAAACTAAAAAAGACAGTTTCTGTCTTTTTTGATCAATTGATTTCTACTTCAAAGCCTTTCGCGGCAAACTCTTCACTGATCAGATCAGCGAGTTTTTCATCGATTATTAGCTGTTTGACATTGCTGTCAAGAAGCGGGGAGAGATCATTCAGGTTAGGGCAGTTCATGATCTCCAGTCTTTTTACTTCAGGGAAGATATCCTTAAAGCCTTCCAAGGTATAAAGCTCGTCACAGCTGTCGAGATGAAGCTCATTTTTTACGGTAATACCCGCAAACTCATCGATGCTTCTGATATTGCCGTGATAGTTTAACATACTATTGATAGTCATCTTGTTCAGATGCGGTTTAATCAGGTCGATATCAGCTTCAAGAAACATCCAGCTGTAATCGATCGGATCTTCAAGGAATGAATAGTCAGAGATATCGGGCTGATAAATATTTAACCCGAAACCTGAGTGTTTTGGCAGATGCTTGATTTCCCGTAAGCCGGTGCCATATATTTCTAAAGCATTAATATCGGTGTTTTCAAAACCCGAAATATCAGTAATATTACGGCAGTTCCCTACCCATATGCCCTGCAGACTGGGCAGCTGATATAGAGGTGTCAGATCAGAAACAAGTGTTCCTCTGAGTTCAATGCGATTGAGGCTGCGAAGTTTTTCGATTCCCTCAAGTGAACTGATGGGGTTGTCGTTGATGACAAGTTCATGAAGTTTTTCGAGACTGAAAAGAGGACTTATATCTGTGATGTTTTCTCCGGCAATGGAAAGACGTTCCAGATTAGGCATCTTGGTCAGAACGGAGATATCTTCAATACTGCCTCTTTCGGTTTCGCCGTTTTCACCCCAGCTCCATTTGCCATTTTCATCAATCACTTCAACTTCATAATGGATCATTCCTGATTCATTCTCATTGGTGGAAATTTTATTGATCTTTTCCGGATCAGCAAAGATCTTATTGCCAACCACATGCAACGAAGTAATCTTGGCAAGATCTTCTTCACTTAAGCCTGCTAAGCCAAACTGTTCTAAAGGATCATATTCATCTGCTGGT
>CADCOR010000309.1 GCA_902803055.1 uncultured Erysipelotrichaceae bacterium | reverse complement strand
GCTGACAGCCGGCACATATTTTGTTGGCGGCCAGCTGATAAAAACGATGAAAGCAAATAAAGCGGCATAAGCGATAAATAAGAGGAAAGATCGATACAGCTTCGTATACTTGAAAAAAATCGTGCTCAGATAAAGATAGGTCATGAATAAAAACAGATTCAGGACAAAGCCCAGAAGCGTATTCTTATTCAGTTCCAGGAAGATCGTAGTCAGGATAAAGAGCAGGATCTTGATAATCAGTTTCATATTAGTATCTCACTTGTGCATGATCGACTTTAGAATAATTCAAATAATTAAGTATGACAAGTTAATTGACTGTATAATAAATAAATATAGGAAAAAGAATATGTTGGATATATTTGAAACGGATATCCCGCAGCTGACGGGTGATGAACTGAGAAAAGTATATGTCTATAAGCCGGATAAAAGAGGAAAATATCCGGTGCTGTATATGTTTGATGGACACAATCTCTTCTATGATGAAGAGGCCAGCTATGGCAAGAGCTGGGGGATGCTGGAATTTCTGGAAGACAGCAAGGTGCCGCTGATGGTCGTCGGCGTCGAGTGTAATCATCATGGCGAAGAGGAAAAGGGCGGTGGCCGACTGTCGGAATATTCGCCATTCAACTTCGAAGATCCCGATTGGGGCAAGATCAGAGGTCGGGGCAAGATCACGATGGACTGGTTCGTGAAGGAACTCAAGCCCTATATCGACGATAATTATCCGACTCTGAAAGATCGTAAACATACCTTTATCGCCGGCAGTTCGATGGGCGGACTGATGACGATCTACGCTTTAAGCAAGTATAACGATATCTTCTCAAGAGGAGCTGCCTTATCTCCTTCGATCGCTTTTTCGCCAGATAAGGTCATTAATCTGATCAGAAGAGCGAAATATCAGAAAGATACCGTTCTCTATATGGATTACGGTGAAAACGAGATAAGTTATCGCAATACCAGAAAGATCTATGCGGAAGTAAGTTCCGCTCTGATCAATAAGAAGGTGCTCTTAGAAAGCCGGATCGTGCCTGATGGTGATCATTGTGAAGCCAGCTGGGAGAGACAGATCCCGTTCTTCATAGATACTCTGTTCTATAATCTGGAGGGAAAGTAAAATGCAGACAGACTATATCGATTATTACAGCAATGAATTAAACCGAACGATGCCGATCAAGGTGTATGGTCATCATGGCAAGCCCGTGCTGTTCATTCCCTGCCAGGATGGCAGATTCTTCGATTTTGAGAATTTCCATCTGACTGATACTTTCAGTTCCTGGATCGATGAGGGCCGCTGCATCGTGTTTGCGATCGATACCATCGATAAGGAGACCTGGAGCGATAAGAACGGTGATCCGTATTACCGCATCAGACATCATGAGGAATGGATCAACTACATCACGAGAGAAGTGGTACCTTTCATCAGAGATTATGTAAATGCGAAGAACGGCTGGGATGGTTATCCGGGCATCATGACTTTTGGCTGTTCAATGGGAGCTACCCATGCGCTGAATCTGTATCTGCGTTTCCCGGATCTTTTTGACCGTTGCCTGGCTTTGAGCGGGATCTACAACGCTTCTTATTTCCTGGGCGATTACATGGATGAAGTGGTCTACCGTAATTCCATCACGGATTATCTCGCCAATATGGACAAGGATCATCCTTTCATTGCCCGCTACAACAATAACCGTGCAGTGGTCTGTGTCGGCCAGGGTGCCTGGGAAGAACCATGGAGCACTCACTATATCGATGAGAGGTTCAGAGAACTAGGCATCAATATCTGGGTCGATTTCTGGGGCTATGATGTAAATCATGACTGGCCATGGTGGTATAAGCAGGTCCCTTATTTCCTGCCTTATCTGTTAGATGATTAGGAGAATATTATGAGCAATGTAATATATCTATCACCGAACTTTCCATCCAATCACTGGAACTTCTGCCGACAGCTCAAGAACAACGGCATGAACGTTCTGGGCATCGGGGATGCGCCTTATGATGAACTCACGATGGAACTGAAGGATTCGCTTAATGAATACTATAAGGTCTCTTCATTAGAGAATTATGATGAGGTCTTCAAAGCGGTCGCTTTCTTCAGCTTCAAATATGGCAAGATCGACTGGCTGGAGACCAACAATGAATACTGGCTGGAAAGAGATGCGAGATTAAGAGAAGACTTCAATATCCGTTCCGGTTTCTTTCCCAAGGATATGGACAATGTCAAATGCAAGTCCAAGATGAAAGCCAATTACATAAAGGCCAATGTCCCGGTCGCCAGATATCATATGGTCGATACGATCGAGAACTGCCGCAAATTCATCGAGATGGTCGGCTATCCGGTGGTCGCCAAACCTGACAACGGGGTCGGAGCCAATGATACGCATAAGATAAAGAACAACGACGATCTGCTGCACTTCTTCAAGACCAAGCTCGATCTGCAGTACATCATGGAAGAATATATCTTCGGTGAAGTCGAGACTTATGATGCGATCATCAATTCCAAGGGTGAACCGATCTTTGAAAACGGCAACGTCACTGTCGCCAATCTGATGGAGACCGTTTCGGAAAAAAAGAATTCCTGTTTCTATGAGCGAAGCAAGCTTCCGGCAGATCTGCTGGATGCCGGACGTCGCACGGTCAAGGCCTTTGGGGTCAAGAGCCGCTTCGTCCACTTTGAATTCTTCCGTCTGAACACTGACCAGCACATCGGCAAGAAGGGCGATATCGTCGCTTTGGAAGTAAACATGCGTCCGCCAGGAGGCATCGCTCCGACGATGATGAACTACGCCAGCGGGACTGATGTTTATGAAGTCTGGGCGGATATGATCGCTTTCGATAAGACCGATCGCGGTTCCAGCCGCTATGAGATCTGCGCCTTCGCTTCAAGAAGAGACGGTCTGAGCTTCAGACTGACTCCGGAAGAGGTTCGTGAGAAATATGATCTGTTGGAAGAAGGAAGAGTCGAAGAGGCTTTATCCGGAGCGATGGCCAACTACATGTTTGTGGCCAACTTCAAGACTGAAGATGAAGCCCGAGCCTTCATGGTCGATGTCTTATCTTGATATATCTGAATTAGAGTTGTCGCGATGTGACAACTCTTTTTGTCACTTGATATACTATAAACAGAAAACTGTTGAGGTGAATCATGAAATGTCCAAGCTGTTCCGGTACGCTGTACTATGACATCAGACTGAAGAAGCTTAAATGTCGTCACTGTTCATCGGTCTTTGAGGTGGATGAATACGAGAGCGATAATAAGGCGATCGAGAGCGAGCTTTCCGATGCGAAGCTCTTTACCTGCAGAAACTGCGGAGCTGAACTGATCTCGACTAATGATGAGGCGGTCAGCTATTGCAGCTATTGCGGCAGTGAAGCAGTTCTTGAAAGCCGGCTTTCTGATTTCCGGAAGCCGAAGTATATCGTCCCGTTTAAGATCGATAAGAGCGAATGCAAGAAGATCTACGAAAAGGCCCTCGGTGATAAGCTCTATGTTCCGAAAGAATTCAAGGATCCGGAATTCATTGACCGTTTCCGTCCTTTCTATATCCCTTACTGGATGTATCAGATCAGGTTCCGTGATGATAATTTTGATCTGAAAGGTACCAAGAGCTATACCTCGCATGGCTATGACTACTATGAGGAATACGATGTCAAAGCAGCCATCAGGGATAAAGGCATTTATGGTGTCCCATATGATGCTTCAAGAAACTTTGATGATTCGATCGCGGAGAACATCGCGCCATTCAATAAAAAAGACATGGTCGCATACAAGAACGGCTATCTGGCCGGCATGTATGCGGATTCGCCGAACGTCGCTGCGGAAGTCTATAAGGAAGACGTCCTGCAGCGGGCGACCGATATGGCCAGAAATGATCTGGAACAGTCTTTCAGCGGCATCTATCTTGAGCTTCCGCGCAAAAAGAAACTGCAGGAATTCCTGCAGACCAGGTATGATGGCGAAGATGCCCTTTTCCTGCCGGTGTGGTTTCTGACCTGGAAAAAGGGCGATCGCGTAGCTTATGCGGTCGTAAACGGCCAGACAGGCAAGATCCATATCGATCTGCCGGCTGACATCTCACAATTCGGATTGTATACGCTTGGTCTGGCGGCGCTTATTTTTGTCATCCTGACATTATTTGTTTCCGTGACTTCAAGATTCGTCATCTGGTTCGCGGCTTTACTGGTCTATCTTGTCTCCATCCGCTATCACGTAGAGATGAAGCAGATCCGTGATCGGGAGAACCATGTTTTTGATAAAGGCTATCTTATCACAGATGAAGATGAGCTCTCTATGTCGGAAAAGAAAAGAGCCCGCATCAGGAATAAAACACGGGTCTTTGCCGGCTTCAGCAGTGTCTTCCTGGTCGGCCTGGCGATCTTTGTGATGGTGTTCGCATTCATGATGACCGGTGCTCTTTATGATGAGCTGGTCTCACAGACCGGTGCGATCGCCATAACATTCATCGTGCTGATCTTACAGACGATCCGTTTCTTCAAGACTATGATCGTCATGCGCCATGTTTCCAATAAGCGTTCCTTATTGCCGCCACTACTGGCCATCGGGGCTGTAGCTTACGCCTTTGCGGTAGCTTCCGCTGAACCGGTCCAGGACTGGTGGTACTATCTTGGCGCCCTGATCGCCTTGCTGGCAGCTTCTTTGATGGCATTAGATCTGATCGCCCGCTACAACGAGACTTCCACAAGACCATTGCCGTCTTTCTATAACCGGAAAGGAGGAAACGACAGTGCTAAAGAAAGTTAGTCTGAT
>CADCOR010000308.1 GCA_902803055.1 uncultured Erysipelotrichaceae bacterium | reverse complement strand
GAACGAAAAACGTTTCACGCAATATTTAAATTGTTTTATACCCACAGGAATTAGTCATTATATGATGACAAAATTCACCGATCTTGGTGATGCGCGGTTCAGAAACGGCTGCAGGAGATCATAAAATCAGAAACAGAATTCGTGTTCCTGATGTCTGATTAAGAAAGACTCCTCCTTGGACCTTCTTTGTCTATTAATATATTCCCTGATCCAACAGGCAAAGTCTTTTTTTCGAATCGTCCTTTTCGATTTCGTTTATCAGTTTCAAAATATAAAACTGATCACCGCTTTGTCTTTATGTTATGACAGTAATACAATTGTTAAGTAAGGAGGACCACACAAAATGAAAAAAGAAGGAAAAGGTTTTGCCATGATCCTGTTAACGATCATTGTTGTGCTTATTGTCTTATTCTGCCAGTATCTTTGCTGCATTCCTTTGAACATGCATTCATTTGCTTTCGACCTGGAACTGCTGATCGTGATACTTATTGTTTTTGTCTTTGCCAGCGGTTTAATCAACGTTCCCAAGAACGCAAAGAAAAACAAGATCACAGCCTCGCTGACTGTTTTGACGATCATCCTTGCCGTATTCTTTATCGGCGTGCTGATCGGCAGTCCTTATTTAGGCGGTCTTTCCAATTATGCCAATCAATCGGTAATCAAAGAGATCGATTTTGAACAGATCGAGGAATTTGATCCCAATCAGGTCCAGCTTGTCGACAAGAACACGGCTGTACAGCTGGGTGATCGCGTCTTTGGTACTTTAGGATCTGATGAAGTATCCCAATACGATGTCGGAGACGACTGGGTACAGATCGTTCTCAATGGATCCTTATACCGTGTCACCCCGATCGACTTTGGCGGTCTGTTCAAGTATCTTGTCACCAAGACCACACCAGGCTATATCACGGTCGATTGTGAAAACGGCGATGCCAAGCTCATGCGCTCTGAAGGTATGAAATACATGACCAGTGCTTACTTCAATCACAATCTTGAACGTCATCTGTTCTTAAGCGATCCGACAGCCATTTTCGGCACGCCTAAGTTTGAACTCGATGACGATCAGAAGCCCTACTGGGTAACACCGGTCTTAAAGGTCACCTGGGTAGGAAAGACCAGAGATGTCAAAGGTGTCTATGTTACTGACCCGGTCACCGGCAACAGTAATTATTATGACAAGAGCGAAGTACCGGCCTGGGTCGATAATGTCTATCCGGTCTCGCTGGTCTATACGCAATTCGCTCAATCCAAGCGCTATGAAAACGGTCTGTTCAACTGGTCCAAGAAAGGCATCGTTGAGTTCACCGATGATTACGCCTATGTGCAGTTTGACAACAATGTCTGGATCTACACCGGTGTCACCAGTGTCGGCAAGGATGAATCCAACGTCGGCTTTGCCTATGTAGACTTACGCAATGGCGAAGTATCATATATCAGAAGAGCCGGTGCCGAAGAATACTCTGCCCGCAGTTCGGCTGAAGGTGCGGTACAGCAGTATCACTACACTGCCATCTTCCCTTCCATGGTCAACGTCCGCAACGTTCCAACCTATTTCATGGGTTTAGTTGATGGCGCTAACCTGATCAAGAACTATGCGTTCGTAAGCTATGAAAACTATCAGACAGTTGCGGTCGGCAACACTGTTGAAGAAGCCTATCAGAACTATCTGAAACTGATCGGTGAGACTCCGGCTGTCAAACCTGATGAACCAGTCGAAACAGCTGAAAAAGACTTCGTTGTTGATGAAGTAAGGATCATCGTCAAAGACGGCAACAGTATCGTCTTACTCAAAGACAGCAATGATCAGATCTACTGGTATGATCTCTCCGGTTCCTACTATGCCGCTTCTTTCATCCATGAAGGTGATGCGATCACTGCTGAGGTTACGGACGAAGGAAAGATCATTGAGTTCATTCACATCTTCCCTGCAGAAACAACTGAGGAAACACTTACTGAACATTCCCTTGATGGATGATTCTTCAATACTTTTTTTGTTGACTAATTCCTGGATAAGGCATAAAATAATCTCAAGTTAAAACTTTGAGGTAACAAATATCACTTGCGATGCATTGCAGAGAGATCACGTTTGGTGGAAGTGATCATGATAGCAAGTCGAGAATTTCATTACTGAGTGAATGGCTGAAAATACAGTAGGTCGTTCCGGGAGGCTCCGTTAAAAGCACAGGCCATGCAGGTGGCTGATGAGACTGTTTCAGTAATGAAGCTGTGAATTAAGGTGGTAACACGATAATCGTCCTTATGCAGGACGATTTTTTGTTTCTAGGGGGTAAAGACTATGAAAAAATTAATGTTGATGCTTTGCGTATTGATGATCCTCTGCGGCTGCAGCTCGAACTCAGGTTCAGGAGGAAATGAGCAGCAGGAAGATCACAAGTACAAGATTGGCGTTCTGCAGCTTGTGCAGCATGCCGCTTTAGACAGCGCTACTTCCGGCTTTATTGATGAAGTAAAGAAAGAACTCGGTGAAGACAAAGTCGAAATCATTGTTGAAAATGCAGCCGGCGATACCGCCAACTGTTCGATCATCGCTAACGGCTTTATCCAGGATGGCGTCGATCTGATTTTAGCGAATGCTACACCTGCTTTACAGGCTGCCGCTTCAGCAACTGGCGATATTCCGATCCTTGGCACTTCTGTTACCGAATACGGTGTAGCCTTAGGCATTGATAATTTCTCTGGTACTACCGGCATCAACGTCTCCGGTACATCTGACCTGGCACCTTTAGAAGATCAGGCTCAGATGATCCTTGATCTTTTACCGGAAACAAAATCAGTCGGTATCATCTACTGTTCATCAGAAGCCAATTCGATCTATCAGGTCAAAGTCGTTAAAGACTATCTCGTCAGCAAAGACATCGAAGTAAAAGAAGCGACCTTTACCGATTCAAACGACATCGCTTTAGTTGCCAGAGATCTTTGCGAAACTGTTGACGTTATCTATACTCCTACCGACAACATGGTTGCATCCTGCAGTGAGACCTTGGCCGGTATCGTTGTACCAGCCAAGAAACCGGTCATTACCGGTGATGAAGGCACCTGCGCCGCCGCCGGTGTAGCGACCCTGGCAATCGACTACTATGAGCTCGGTGCTGAAACAGGCAGAATGGCTGTTGAAATACTCACCGGCAAAGCAAATGTCGGCGATATGGAAATCCGTTACTACACTGATCCAATCAAGGAATACAATGCGGAAATCGCTGCTGAACTGAGCATCAAGATTCCTCAGGATTATATCAAGATCGGACAGTAAGTATTCTCATTAATTAAACTGATTAAACAAAAGCCGCTGATTATCTCTCTGCTGTAATGCAGATCTATCTGCGGCTTTTTCTTTTTCAATCAGTTCGTT
>CADCOR010000307.1 GCA_902803055.1 uncultured Erysipelotrichaceae bacterium | reverse complement strand
CCTTAAAGGTCACATCTCCTGTGACTTTTGTCTGCTCATCAAGTTTCTTCTCTCCATCGTACCAGCCGTCAAAGGTGTAGATGTATTCAGCAGTTGCAGCTTTAGTTGGTGTGGTGCCGCTGTATTCCGGCCTTTCACCATCACCAACCTGTGTTTTCTGCAAGACAGTTCCGTCATCATCAACAAAACTTATCCAGTGTCTGATCTTTTCCCAGTTTGCTTTGTATGTTCTGTTTCCGGTTGAACCAGTCGGAATGGTTACTTCCAGCTGCGGGCTGCTTAAACCGGTACCGGTCCAGCCTAAGAATGTATAATGTTCTTTTGTCGGCTGCGGCAAGGTAATTGGCTCAGAGCTTATCGTATAGGAAATTACAGCTCCTGGCATCTGTCCGCCATCAAGATCATAGCTGATGCTATAGCTGCGTTCTTCAAATACAGCATTAACAGTGACATGGCTTGCCGGCATGGTGAACTGATTATTGTCGTCAACTATCAGACGGCCACTACTGTTTCTCACCCCGATCTGCTTAAGCACATAGCCTATATCAGGATATACATCTACCGAAACCTTTTCTTCAGGCAGGGCAGCAGTCTTTTCACAGCTGACTCTTCCATGCTGAATGTTATCTGCGATTGTGATATTGAAAGGGGTGTTAGAACCGATCTTGTATGTGTATTCATCAGTTCTGCCTGAAGGGACTAAACCTTTTCCGGTCGGGAATAATTTGTCCTTATCTGTAATGTAATACAGCTTATTGAAAAAATTGCTGTCATAGTAACCGCTGTTCAGTTTCTTGTTATCTGTTTCATAAAATTGAAAAGAACCTCTAATAAAGATTGGTGCATCTGAATCATTTTCATTGCCAACTGTCAGTCTGGCATTTCTTGAAAGGTCAATGGCGTTTCCTCGATCATTTGCCACAAGCTTGCCTTTTTGTATATTGACTGTACCTCTGGAAGAGATAACGTTGTTGAAATTGCTGATGGTGCCGCCATACATATTGAATACCGAACGTCCTTCGTTGCCAACTATTCCGAAATCAATGTATCCGTCTGATTTGATCTCCCCTTTTTCTTCAGGGTCACAGTCATAAAGATTAAATTTATCATAAACAGCAAAGCCTCGATCTGTTGTGATCTTGTGTCCATTCAGGCAGAGATCGAAATCACCATGCATAAACCATGGGTCTTTATGTATACTGACATCAGTAGCTAAAGCATAAGAACCAGCTTTAGCAGGAAGAGCGTCGCTGCGGTTCCAGAGAAAGAATGATTTGCCGTCGTCATGTACGTGAGTTTTTTTAAGATAAGCACCTT
The DNA here is from genome assembly GCA_902803055.1 of uncultured Erysipelotrichaceae bacterium. Lineage (GTDB taxonomy): Bacteria > Bacillota_I > Bacilli_A > Erysipelotrichales > Erysipelotrichaceae > Colivicinus. The sequence goes on along the minus strand of CADCOR010000307.1, from coordinate 1,185 downwards.
TAACAGTAACTACTTTGGCCGGCATCTTGAAAGAAAAGTTATCTGCATAATCATTTTTCACTTCAACATCATCGGAATAAACATATACCATTTCATGTCCTTCAGTTGGCCTTAAGCTGAACGTGATTTCATCTCCTTCAAAAGCATATCCCGGAGAACCTTCGACATCGGCATTCAAGACATCAAAATCGATTCTGTAATTTCTGTCAAAATATCCATATACATTAACAATGGTGTCAGGCATATAGAAAGTGAAGGTGTTGTAGTTGATTCTTTTATAAGGAACTGGGTTTTTATGCCAGTCAAGGATCTTCAGTTCTCTTATATCGAAACCGCTTTTCTTTTTAATGGTTAAAGTAACGAGATCATTTACATAAGCAAGCTTTCTGTCGGCGATTACTTCTCCATCGTTAGTATCATTTCCCTGCATGTCTTTGTTATAGATATATACAGATTTACCTTCGCTTTTTACAGCAACCTTTTTTGCGTAGCCCTCTATATCGGAGTCAGTAAAGTATTTTTTTCTGGCAAGGGAATGACTGTCTTTTACAGATTCATAGGCAGCCGTATCATAATAGCCTTCATAGATGCTGAGATGATCAGTATCTTCAATATTGAAAGATATTGCACCGCTGATGAAAAGATCGTTGGCAGTTTCATCGTCGCCTAAAATGATTTCCGGATGGGCATTGCTTTCACTGGTGAAAGAATATTGACTGCCTTTAACAGTTCCTTTAAATATTCTGAAGCTAACATCTGAGTTGTCTATAACGACTGCTTTACTGTCTGCATTACTGTCTGAGATGATTGTAGCCTCTGATATTTCAGTATTGCCAGTTCCGCTGAGCTTGATCCCTATCTCGTTGTTTGTGATATCGGCATGGTTAATGGTCAGGCTTGAATTGCTGCCGCTTGAGTAGATGCCGACTGCATTGCCGCTGATTTTTGGTCCAGAAATCTCATCTCCAAGTACAGCAGTTCCGCCGTCAAGATGAATACCGTATCCGCTGCCTGCAATGGTTCCGCCAAAAAGATTCAAAGTAGCGCCGCTTCTTACGGCAATGGCTGTACTTTCAGGATAATTATGGCTGATCGTTTCGCCCTTTTCCGCATAGATATTTAAAGTAGTGCCGGCTTGAATATTGATGATAGTGATATTGCTTGTGGTGGAGATATTATGACCGT
>CADCOR010000306.1 GCA_902803055.1 uncultured Erysipelotrichaceae bacterium | reverse complement strand
GAATGAACGGCTCCTAATAATTTACTCTTTCAGTGACTGCATGTATTCATGCATGGCTTCCGCGGTCTTCTTGGAAGCCGCGACAGCTTCAACAACCGTCTTGGCACCCGAGACGACATCGCCCGAGGTGAAGACTCCTGGTCTGGTGGTATGACCGCTCTCATCAGCCTTAAGCAGACCTTTTTCGTTGGTCTCAAGGCCTTCGGTTGTTGAGACGACACGGTTCATCGCACCCTGAGAAACAGAAACGATCACGGAATCGCAAGGATAGACCTTTTCACTGCCTTCAACTTCCACAAGTTTTCCTTCCTCATTAACGGCGCTGTCTTTGAAGATGACGCCATTGTCGAGTATTTCGACCGGAATCTTGTTGAACTCGAATTTGACGCCTTCAAGCTGGGCATAAGAGAACTCATATTGCGAAGCAGATACGGTGTCACGGCGCGCAAAGCAGGTGACGTTGTGTGAACCGTTTCTTACGCAGGTCCTGGCGACATCCATTGCCGCATTGCCGACACCGATGATGATGACGTTATCACCCAGGTGGTAAGCTTCTGGGGAAGCGAGGTAGTCGATCGCAAAGTGGACATTGCCGAAGCTTTCACCTTTGATGCCTAAAGCGTTTGGACGCCAGGTACCGGTACCGACGAAGATCGCCTTGTAGCCATCACGGAACAGATCATCGATCGTGATCGAAGTGCCGATCGTCGTATTGGGACGTACCTTGATGCCTTTTAAACGGATATGACGGTATTCAAAATCATCAAGGACAGATTTAGGCAGTCTGAATTCCGGAATGCCATAACGCAATACACCGCCGATCTTGTCTCTGATCTCAAAGATCGTTACTTCATAGCCATAGCGGGCAAGAATGACCGCGATGGTCAGACCAGCCGGACCGGAGCCGACGATCGCGACCTTCATGCCATTGGAAGGCTTTGGACCTTCGACCATCTGGTTGGCATAGAAAGTTGAAATGTAATTCTCGATCGTGGAGAAGTGGACCGGATTGCCCTTGTGATTTAAGACGCAATGTCCCTCACACTGTTTCTCGTGATTGCAGATCAAAGAACAGACAGTCGTAAGCGGGTTGTTGTAGAAGAGAAGTTTACCTGCTTCATCGAGTTTGTTTTCTCTTAAGAGTCTGATCGCTTCCGGGATATTGGTGTTGATCGGACAGCCTTTGCGGCACATCGGGTTCTTGCATTGCAGACAGCGGTTAGCCTCATCCATTACGTGTAAAGCCATAGTTTTCTCCTTTACAAATCACAGTATTTGCTGGTATTGCTGATCATATCATCGACCAGTGCTTTTATCTGTTTATCGTTTATGCGTTTATTGATCAAAGGATCATTCTTGAATGCTTTATAGACTTTCTTGCGATCTTTCTCTATCACTGCTTCATAGATCAGCTGATGGTTTCTGACATGCGGCAGAATCAGTGCCCTGATATCTTCCGGCAGTTTGCCCGCATAGATCGGGGAGAGAGAATCAAAGCCAAATAAGGCGTTGGTCTCCACGATCGCTGAAGGCTCTAAGTTCGCTATCTGCAGGGCGTAATTAGGCAGATTGACATTGGAGACGATATCGCCAAGACCGCACAGGGCTTTGATCAGTTTAACTCCTTCTTCGCCAGTCGCCTTTAAAGGCAGTTTCTCTTTGCCAGTATAAAGTCTTTCTGATCTTGCCAGTCTTTCTTCAAGATCCGCCTTGCGCCAGGAGACCGGCGTCAGGGAGAATTTCCATTTCCTGACTGTCTCGGGATCTTTGAGATAAAGATCGCCGGGCATGAACTCCGCGAGGTGACGGTCACCGGCAGCGGCGATGTAATGATAGCGGCGATAAAGATCAAACTTGACGCGATGAGCACAGCCAAAAACCGAATTCATCCAGTTGTCGGAAGTGAACTCATATCCCGTTTCATAATTCTGTTTTACATATTTATCGTAGATCGGAAAGATATCGTGATCTTTGTATGATGCTCTGGTGAACCAGGTAAAGTGGTTGATGCCGATGACGTTGGTGTGGATATCCCTGCGCGGGATCTTTTTGAGTTTTAATTCTTCGGCTGTGATTGCCGCAAGAAGTTCTTGCGTATTGAAGACCTCGTGGCAGCAGCCGAAAGCTTTGATCTGCGGGAAGGTTTCATATAAGGTCTTGACACATAAGGACATAGGATTGGTGTAGTTGATGACCCAGGCTTCCGGTGCATACTTTTTAACGGCTTCAGCTATCTCGACAAACATCGGGATCGTTCTTAAGGCTCTGATCATGCCGCCAGGTCCGGCAGTGTCGCCGACTGACTGATAGATGCAGTGTCTTTCCGGTGTGTGGACATCAGAGTCCATTTCATCAAAAGTGCCCGGCAGGATCGAGATGACCACAAAGTCAGCACCGCTCAAAGCCTGTTTAAGGCTGTTGACACTGCGGTAAGTAAAACCGGATACGCATTTGGGATCGTTCTTAAGATCGTTGCCGATCTTCTCGTTGATCTTTGAAGCCTTGTGGTCGATGTCGTAGAGTCTGATCGTGCCGCTTAACTCTGCTTCCAGCGACAGGTCAGTCATAAAGGTCCAGGCCCAGCCTCGTGAACCGCCGCCGATATAGGCGATCTCAATGTTTTTAGTAGGTCGCTTCGTATTTGTCATAGCAGTTTATTATCTTGCATCCCTTGAACTCATATTCACGCGAAAGATTAAAGCTGTAATTGAGATGGATATGACCAAAGAACCAGTATTTAGGATGATAATCCATGATCAGTTTTTCGAAACATTCAAAGCCCTGATGCGCATAGTCATCCATGTCGCCATGACCTCTTACCGCGGCATGGGAGATGACGATATCAATGCCGCCGGCTTTGTGGATCTTGCGTCTTAATCTGCGGATCCTTTTAGCCATTTCCAGCTCTGTGTACTGATACTTGCTTTTGGAGTAGCGAAGTGAACCGCCCAAGCCTAAGATCCTGATGCCCTGATAGATGATCAGATCATCATCGACACAGGTACAGCCTCCAGGCGGCTTGCTGTCTAAGCGCGAATCGTGATTGCCATGGACATAGAACAGCGGCTTATTGGACATGGTGACCAGGAATTCGAGATATTCCGGATCGAGGTCACCGCAGGAGATCAGGAAATCCACATCGCTTAATTCGATCCTGGCATAGTCAGAATATAAGCCCATGTCAGCGATATCCGAGACACAGATGATCTTATATAAGCCATGGTTGTAGCTTAAGCGGATCTTATTTTCCGAAACGGCTTTGCTTAAGTCTTTATCTTTCATGGACAGCAGTCCATCATAGCCATAGATGCTCATCAGATCGACCATGCAGTCGCAGCGGTCGGTGCTGATATCGTATTTCTGAAGCAGCGGTTCAAGACGATCCAGGAACCCGGCAACCGCGATCTGTTCCTGACGTGTCCACTTGTGGTCGCGGGAAAAGCCGGCCAGTTTATTGAAGCGGTAATAATATTCTTTCTTGCTGAACTGCAGAGAATAGAGTTTCGACTGTTCGTAGAAATTCAGGAATTCGTAATAGGCTTCGATCTCGCGCTTCTTCTTTTTTTCCGGCAGCAGTCTGATCACATCCAGAGCGATGAAGACGGCGCCATAGGATTTAAGCACGGAAACGCGCTTGTTGCCTTCGATGATATAGAATTTGCCCAGATATTCATAGGCTTTCGGAGCTTCAGTGATTCCGGTATCCGAGAGATGATATTCGCAGACGTTGCGCCATTTAGCCGCAAATTCGCTCCGTTCATTTAGCAGCGGCATGAAATCGGCAGAAAAAGAAACGGCTCTTGCCCTGGTCATCGTACCGACGATAAAACGGGCCGGAACATTCATCTCGCCGAGGTATTCTTTTGAACATTCATAGGCGTTGACCTTGTCATCAAGCACAGCCAGGTGCGTATCAAGGCCTTTGTGACGCATTAAAGAAACACTCTTTTTCCCGAGTTTATAAGCGTACCGGTACTGTTCGTATGATTCTATTGACCTTTCACTCATTATCTACAAATTGATTATATCAGCGAAAACGATTTTTTGTTTAATCTGATGAACCTGTGGTACAAAAGAAAAGATATTCGCATAAAAAACCGAAGAAATACCGTTATAATAAAGCTGAGGTGAATACTCTATGAATAATTTAAATAAGGAACTGTCTAAAGCAGTAAAACGCCCGATCAGGGTCGTGCAGTACGGCGGCGGTAATTTTTTACGCGCTTTCGTGGATTACTTTTTTGATCTGGCCAATGAAAAAGGCCTGTTCAACGGATCGATCGCGATCGTTGAATCTCTGAAGAACTCTAATGTTGACCGCTTCAAGAGTCAGGACTGTCAATACACTCTGCAGCTAAGAGGCAACGTCAATGGCAAGGAGTACGTTGAGACAAGACTTATCACATCGCTCGATAAGGCTGTGACCGTATACTATGATTTTGAAGAATATATGGATCTGGCCAAGGAAGAAGAGCTCAGGTTCTTTGTTTCCAACACAACTGAAGCCGG
>CADCOR010000305.1 GCA_902803055.1 uncultured Erysipelotrichaceae bacterium | reverse complement strand
CTGCCGCCCTGTTCATCGTTCCAGACATAGTTTTTCTTATCTTTTAAGGCAACGACCAGATTGTAGTCTCCGGCTGAATATCCGCGTCTGCCGGAAACCATGCTCATCAGGTTTCTGTCATAGTTGCCCAGGTCTTTTGCATCAACGTCCTGAATCAAGCCGTTGAAAGTAAAGACAGTTTCAACATAAGGTACATCAATTGCACCTTTGGCGATATGCCAGACAACGATCTTGTCTAAGATCGAGCCATCTGACCAGCTGTAATTCAGACGGTCTTTGAGACAGACAAGTGCCTTGTATTCACCGGCATTCTTGCCCTTAGTACCTTTGGCACTCATGAGTGTCTCATCAAAATTGATAAGCGTTACAGTCTGAGTCTCGCCATTGTAGACTAAAGAATCATCTGCCGTCGGAATCGTCAGTTTCTTTCTGTTGATGACCATAGTTACTGCGACCGGATTGCGGCTGCCATCTGACCAGCAGTAGTTTATATCTGGATAGTAAATTGCCACATAGGTTCCGGCATTGATACCGGTATCATCACCCATCTTGATGATGCCCTGCGGCGGCAGATAGCCATTGGAATGCGTTCTGCCATCATATTCATATTCGATATGACTGTTCGGTTTGCCTGAAACAGGAATATTCTTGTTTCCGGCTTCGGAAGACTTGTCATGTATATAATCCCTCATGTCTTTCAGGGAGAATGAACTTGAAAGGGAAACACCTGGTTTATAGGCAACAGCCTTGCGGTCGATGCTGACCATGACTGATTTTTCTTTGATATCAGCGTGGTTGCGGTCACCGACAAGCTTATAGCTTACTGTATAGATGCCGGCATCAAGACCTGTCGGGATAGTCTCTGACCATTCACCGTCATTGACCTTGTAAAGAATCTTGCCATCACTGCTTGAACCGGCCTTCATCAGTTCCTGATCCTTGCCATTGTAGACAAGACCGGCAATACCTGTCGGTTCGATTGAATAGGAACTGTCAGCTTTTTCAATTGTATAGATATAGGTAATATCCTTTGATCCTTCCTTATGCGAAGAATCTCCGGTGGCATTGGCTCTGATCGTCAACGTGTAGACGCCGGCCGGAGTGCCTGCCTTTACCTTTATCTGGGTGTCGTTTTTATTGACCAGCGTGAAGTAATCCACATCCTTGAAATCCTGATCTTTCTGTGAGACCAGCTCATAGGTCACATCACCCTGGGCGTTTTCAGCCGGAATAAAACTGAAAACATGTTCGTTTTTCTCATCGTACTTAGGAAGTTCGCTGCTGTTATCCTGGCTTTCGAAGACGCTGATCGTATTGTCTTTAGTGCCAATACCGCAGCGGCTTAATCCGAAAAGCAGGCATAACAATAGTAAAACTGCCGCAACGGCAATTATCACTATTTTCCTGTTTTTACTGGTATTTTCCATCATCTTCCTCCCTGAAACATAATTTAGATACGTAAAAACACACTAAAAAAGTGCTTATACATATAATTATCTTTATTTATTTATGATTTCGCAAGAATTTAATTTTTTTTTCAGTTTTTTTACATTTTTACAATCCGGACTGAAACATACGAAAACAGGCCGCTAATATATAATTATTGTAGAAAAATATATGCCTTTATTCACAAGCGAGACATTCAGACTGATCAGAAAGACTATCAGACGTTTTATGTCACTGGTCCTGATCGTATTCATTGGCTCAGGCTTTATGATGGGTCTTTTATCTGCGCCTGATGTCATGAGACTCAGTACCGATCGCTACTATGACGAAAAGAAGCTGCAGGATCTCACGATCTATTCACCCTATGGCTTCTGCAATGAAGATTACGTGGCTTTACAGAAAGCCGACAATGCACAGAACGTCTATGCCTCAAAAGAGATCGATCTGTACTCGGAGTGTGAAGGTCATGACCGCTATGTGATCAGAGTCTCGGAACTTAGCCGCAAACTTGATGGTTTCAGACTGGTTGAAGGAAGATTCCCGCAGCATCAGGATGAATGTCTGGCCTTATATGGTGCCTATATGACCAGTCATTATGATATAGGCGATGTCCTGCAGCTTGATTATGGTTCCAATAATATTGAAGAATTTCTCAATAATGATCGCTTCAAGGTCGTCGGCATCTTTATGATGCCTTCCTATCTCGGCAAGATGCTCGGACCTTCCAATTTCAACAATGAAGAGCTTGATTCGCTGATCCTTGTCCCTAACAGCTGCTTTGTCTCTGAATATTACACGACGATGTATCTCAATCTTGAGGGGGCTGATAAATACATCAGCGGATCAAAAGGCTATGATGATTTCATTAAAACTAACAGGATCGGTATCGAAAATCTTGCCTCTGAGCAGCAGTCCTACCTGCGTGACAGAATAGTTGAAGACGGTCTGAAACAGCTGGAAGAAAACGAAGCTCTGTTTGAACAGATGAAGCAAGCCGGACAGAAACAGCTCGATGAGGCCAAAAACCAGCTTGATGAAGCCGGTCTGCAGCTGAAGGTCTATGAAACACAATTAAGCACTCTGACAAGTGTGATCGCTTCTTTGGAAGCGACGATCAGAAATGATGCCTCAATATACCAGTCTATATATAATACGACCGTTGAAATCGAACAGGATATCAGCAGTATTCTGAACTTTGTCGGACTGCCGGGAATCAATGCCGCCTCTTCAGCCATGGAATACACTTTTGCTGAATATCATAAGGCGATCGCTGAGTTCAACAGCATATCTTCAATGTTGGCAAGCGGGAAAGTTCAATACGAAGAAGGACTGAAACAGTATGAAGAAGGAAAAGTCCAGTTTGAAGAAGAGATCGCTGAAGGGGAGCAGCAGCTCAAGCTTGCCCGCAGAAAGCT
>CADCOR010000304.1 GCA_902803055.1 uncultured Erysipelotrichaceae bacterium | reverse complement strand
GCATTACCAATCGTCAAAACAGCAAGATATACGATTGTACTGGCGGCGAGCAGCAGATAATAGATCGGTCCACTGACAGCTCCGTAAAAGCTAGCCAGTTCAATTGGGTAGTGAACACCGCTCCAAAGTATATAAAACTTATGAGCTATTAGTCTGATAAAGTTTACAGGATGCGTGAACAGATATACGCACTGATTGATAAATACATGTTTTGCCGCATCAAGAAAACCTTCATCAGAAAAATCCATCGTATTTTCGTATATGTACATTCTCATCTGTTTCAATGGATAGCCATCAACCTGTTCGCCTAAAGCTTCCGGATTAGTGCCATGTATAAGAATCGTATATGTGTTTATAGCTGTGGTATATTCATTAACGTTCAGGAACTTCGATATTGCATTAGAACTTATTATTGACAAAATCAAGCAGACAGCTACGATGACTTTCTTGCTGATTCTGATATTGCTTAGCAATATAGATAGAACCATAATTATATAGATAATGTATCCACCCGGATTAACAAAACAGGTAAGTATTGTGGCAATAGTCATCACCAGCGAATACAAGGTTATCTTCACTCCATCTTTGCTTCTAAGCATTCTGTTAAAAGAAAATAAGAAGATAGAGACATACATATAAACAAACAGTTCATGTGTTGGACAGAAAGTCATCAATGCTGTTGAAGGCATGATCAGATATAACATGATCAATACAAAAGCTTTGTTCTTGCCAACGATATCAATAAACGAATAATAATTGAAAACAGTTCCTATCATAAAGATAAGGAAAATTCCTATATGAAGTGGAAGACCAATCAGTTTAATCAGCACCAGATGTAAAGCGACTCCATAAAGATGCGATATGGCATCAGAATGAATATCTCCTGTTGCGATTATATTTTCGGCGATATCATTATATATCTGAACATCACCTCCACTTGTCGCATCAAAGTTAAAGAAAATCGTAAAGACAGTCTTAATCAGAACTGATACAAATATGATAATCACAAGCATTTTCCCTGCACCTATCTTGTCGATCTTTATCAGGATTGTGTCCAGAAGAGTTTTAACCTTATCTTTGAAAAAATGAACGATAAGAAAATAGATCGCAATCAAGGCAGCAAAAGCTGCAATTCTCATCGTTCCTGAAAGAAAACTAGTAAATACATAAAGCGAAGCAAATGGCGCCGCAACAAAAAAAGTGTCTATAAAAATAGACATGACTTTTTTAAACCAGTTGTAATACGACAGTTTATTCTCCATTGTTTATTTCTTTAAGATATCTGCCCAATGCATCTTTCCAGTCCGGCAATCTTTCAAAGCCTTTTTCGCTAAGTTTGCTCTTATCAAGACGGGAATTGAAAGGTCTCTTGGCTTTACTTAAGCCATATTCTATTGTAGTAACAGGCGTAACCCTGATGTTTATACCAGCCTGTCTGTATATTTCCAGACAGAAATCGTACCAGGATATGAATCCGCCTTCATTAGTAGCGTGATAGTACCCATATTTTTCCGTTTCAATCATATCAACCAGCAGTCTGGAAAGATCATAGGTATAAGTCGGGGTTCCAATCTGATCATTTACTACTCTTACTTCATCATGAGTTTTAGCAATATTAAGCATGGTGTTGATGAAATTCTTGCCATGCAGACCGAAAACCCAGGCAATACGGACTATGAAAAACTTCGACAAGTATTCGGTGACTTTTCTCTCACCGTCAAGCTTGCTCTGTCCGTATACATTTAAAGGTGAAAAGTCAACACAGTCCGGCTTCCAGGGACTTGTTCCGCTTCCGTCGAAAACGTAATCCGTGGAAAGATAAACCATCTTAGCCCCGATGGCTGCACATGCAGAAGCTATATATCCGGTACCGTCAACATTAATAGCCCGTACCTTGTCCCTGTTTTCCTCGTCCTCAGCGGCATCCACGGCTGTCCATGCGGCGCAGTGAACGACCGCATCCGGGCGCTCACTGCCGATGACATCCCTTACCGCGTTTTCATCCCTTATATCCAAGTCAATATAAGAAGACAGTCCCTCGGCCGTAGGACCTAAATCCGACCCCACAGCCTCATGACCCCTCTTCATCAATTCCGTCATCACATCATGGCCGAGCTGCCCCTTAACACCCGTTACTAACACTTTCAAAAGCGGCTGCCTCCCCTCTGTCATCTGTCTTGTACCATCTTCTTTTCCCGGTTTGCTTCTCGATCTGATCTTTGTTATCTCACTGAAAAACTCTCCGGCCTATCCGAGTTTTCTTATTATTCTTGATTCGGTCCCCTCCCCGGACTATGCAAGCCGGACCTCCTGCTCTTAACCCTTCGG
>CADCOR010000303.1 GCA_902803055.1 uncultured Erysipelotrichaceae bacterium | reverse complement strand
ATGTCTTTCTATTCGACTTCGATCGTTGATGCTCAAAAGGATGGTGTAAAACCATATGTGGCTTCACAGAATCCGAACTTAGAACCGACACCATGGGAATGGCGGGCTGATCCATTAGGCTTATATAATGCCTTATGTCAGCTGTCTGACCGCTATCATGTACCGCTCATGATTGCCGAGAATGGCTTTGGTGCCTATGATACAGTTGAAGCAGACGGAAGCATCCATGACAGCTACCGCATCGATTATCTGCGCAGACACATCGAGCAGGTGAAACATGCGATCGAGGATGGTGCGGAAGTCTTTTCTTATCTCAGCTGGGGACCGATCGATATCGTATCTTCTTCCAGTGCCCAGATGTCCAAGCGCTATGGCTATGTCTATGTCGATCTGGATGATTATGGCAAAGGTTCCGGCAAGAGAATGAAGAAAGATTCCTTTGACTGGTATAAGAAGGTCATAGCCTCCAATGGCGAGGAACTCTAGTATATACTAATAATTAATAACAGATATTTTCAGGAGAAAGATTATGGCAGAGCAATACAACGGTGATTATAAAAAGACGCAGACTTATGCGAAAGCAGATGGCGAAAAAAGATCCAAGATCGAGCGTTTCCGCAAGGAAAACAAGCTTGATGACGGTCAGATGTATCTGCTGCTTTTAAGAGAGGATCTGCGCAATCTGCCGAAAGAAGAAAAACAGAAAGGCAACCGCGTGGCCGAACTGCTGGTGCTCTCCGGCATCATCAGTTTTCTCGTGCTGACGGCACGCAATGCCAGACAATTGCTTCCTTATCAAGCGGTATATATGATCATTGTGACAGCTGTCTATTTCTCCGGCATCCTTAATCCGGTTGCCAGACAGCTCAGCAATATCAACAAACTGCTCAAGAAATATCCCAAACAGGTCGATCTGAGAAAATATCTGAACGAAGAAAAAGAAGAAGAATAATTCAGGAAATTTATCAGAAATAAATGCCGCTGCAGTGCGGCATTTTTATGTGCACCGGTACCGGAAAAAATATTTACTTTCGGTACAAAATTGGCTTAAAAGAAAATATAGCCGGTACATTTTTTATATATTAGTATATAAGGATACAGAAAATGAGCGTTATTAGTAAACTGAAAAAACAGGAGAACTTCACTTTTGTAGAGAGTACCCTGGCAAATTATATAATCAATCACATCGACACAGCTTATAAAATGTCTTTAAAGGAACTGGCTGATGTTTCGCATGTGTCCAAACCAAGTGTGATCCGCCTTTATCGCAAGGTCGGCTGTCAATCCTATCGCGAATTCTCCATCGCTTTGCAGCTGGAGAAGACCAGAATGAACAGTCTTATCGAAGCTGATGAAAATCACTATTTGTTAGATACTGCTGACATGTATGATTTTTCTTTGAGGCTGGCTTCTATCTGCAAGCAGACTGTTGAGACGATGATCGAGTCCAGAAGTCCGGAACATCTTGAAGAGATCATCACGATGCTGGACCAGGCCAAGCGGATCTATTTCATCTCTGATGTCTTTACCGCAGAAGATGTCGGATCCTATGTGAATCACCAGCGTTCGATCGGCTACGAAGTCGAGTTCATTGACACCAAGAAGGAACCGTTAAGTGTATATGATGAGATCAGCAAGGATGATGTCATGGTGATCTGCACCGAAACACAGATCAACAGCAGCAGTCAGATCTATAAGAAGATCGCATCACGCAAAGCCCGAAAGCTGCTGATAACCAATATCGAACAGGATCCGGAAGTTGTGAATGCCGATCTGGTCTTCAATACCTATCCCGACAACAGGACAAGCGATACCAACGGTGCCTTCATGCCGCATCTGTCAGTCGTACTGGGACTGAATGTCCTGGAAAGCTGTCTTTACAAGAAGTGCGTGGAAAACCAATATAAGCAATGACCCGTAAATACGGGTTTTTTGTTGGCAAAGAGCAAGCAGCGGCAATTCATCATGGGACACAGTCCGGATGATATAATAATAAGGAAATAATTAATATTGTGGCACTACATATGAAATACATAAATTTAAAAAGAACAATCATAATCAATATCATTCTGCTGACCTTGCTTCTGGCACTTCCTTTTAATGTGTCTGCCGAAGAGAATACGACAGCCAAGGATTTTACGGGCAATAATACCAGTTACGAGACCGTTCTTTATGATAACTCCAATGGCTTGCCGACTTCGGAAGCCAACGCGATCGCGCAGACAGAAGAGGGATTCATCTGGATCGGCGGCTACAGCGGTCTGATCCGTTATGATGGCAATCACTTCAATCTGTATCAGTCCCAGAGCGGTATCGCCTCAGTTATGAGCCTGTTTGTGGATTCCAAAGGCCGACTGCTGATCGGTACCAATGACAGCGGTCTGGCAGTATTAGAAAACAATGAGTTCACTTTCTATAATCATCGCGAAGGTTTGCGAAACTCTTCCGTGCGTTCGATGGTTGAAGATGACCATGGCAACGTCCTGATGGCAACGATGGTCGGTGTAGCCTATCTTGACAGCAATGATAAAGTTCACATGCTGGATGACGCGCGAATCAACAGCAGCGAGATAACCAAGCTTGCCAGAGACAATAAAGGCAATATCTACGGTGTTGCCAAGGAAGGTGATATCTTCACGATCACAGATCTCAAGGTCACAAGCTATTATGATGCTGATGAACTAGGTTTAGGTGTGATCCAGTCGATCTTTCCTGACCCGGATAATGATGGCTACATCTATCTTGGCACGGAGTCCAACAGGATCATCTATGGAAAGGCTGATGATGGCTTTGCGGATCATTTAACACTAAATACCGGTGAACAGTATAAGATCAACGAGATAGAGAAGATCAATGACAAGATCTGGATCTGTACCAACAATGGAGCAGGTTATTTTGAAGGTGAAGAATTTGTGGCTTTTGAAGATCTGCCGGTCAATAACTCGGTCGATCACATCATGCCTGACCATGAAGGAAACCTCTGGTTCACTTCTTCTAGACAGGGTGTTGCCAAGATCGTTGAAAACCGCTTTGTGGATATCTCGGCTTTGGCTGATCTAGATCCTTTAGTAGTAAACAGTACCTATCAGGTTGACGATGTCTTATATATTGCCTGCGAAGAGGGTCTGCTGGCGATAAATGATAAATATGAAAAAGTTGAAAACAGTATTACGAAACTGCTGAAGAAGGAAAGAATCAGAAGCATCCTGCCTGATTCCAAAGGCAATCTCTGGTTCTCATCCAATGGTGATTATGGCCTGGTCTGCTATAATCCAAAGAGTGATGAATATCGCATCTATACGCCGGATGATGGCTTAGCTTCCAACAAGCCAAGACTGATCAAGGAACTGTCGAACGGTGATATTGCCGTGGCAACCAGTGCCGGTTTAAATATCATTCATAATGGCGAGATAACAGCCAAATACAATCAGAGCAATGGCATCACAAACGTGAAGCTGCTTTCTTTGGAAGAAGGTCGGGACGGT
>CADCOR010000302.1 GCA_902803055.1 uncultured Erysipelotrichaceae bacterium | reverse complement strand
TCCAGCTGCATGATCATGTATTCATCAAGATAACCGCCCTTTTCTTTCAAAGAGAATTCAATCTCGACAGGTTCACCTTTATCGCTTTTCAGCTTCCAGGTCACCTGATCACCATCGGTTATTTTTTCGGCAATACCATAGTATGAGGCAAAATCGCCCATATTAATGGCCAGCGTGATCACATCGTAATCATAGAGCGCAAAGATACCTGTCGAAAGAGATGTTATATCGGAATAGGAAGTGACAAGCGGTGCATCAACTTCCTGATCCATAAATCTGATCGTCAGGATATCGCCAAGTTCAAAACCCGCATCGTAAAATGCCTGTTTAGCTACATCAGTATAAATATTCCCGAAACTGCTTATCATGCTTGGCTCAATATATGATTTGATGACAGCTTTTTCAGCCGGTGTCTGCTCAGTTTCGCTGACCTCATTAGTTTCGACAGCTTCTGTTTCTTTCTTTTCACAGCCGAAGCAAAAAAACAGTAAAACAGAAACAGCAAGCAGAAACAATATTTTTATTCTTTTCATATCAACTGACTCCATATTCCTTCGCATTTTTTTAACACGATTATATTCAATAGCATTTTCTATCAAATACAGCTTCATAAACAGATAAAAGTTTATGTCTAATTCATTATAAGATAAAAAACACAAAGTAAGGCTCATATCAGCAAAGATTATTTTTCAGATATAATTAATTGTAAGAAAGGAAGTTATACAATATGACAAACAAACAAGACAGCATATTCAAAGTTGCGTCTGGCTCTTTAAATGATGATGCTCTGGAAAATGTCTCCGGAGGCAGCTATGGCACAACTGCTCATACCAAGTTTCTCAACAGCAAGAACTACAATATGTGGATCTGCACCTCACCTGATCAGATAGCATTATATGGTGCTGGCTGGGCAGGCCATTGCGTACAGCTGAATGAATCTTTAGAAATTCTGGCTGCTGATAACCTCAACTATGATGTCGCCATCGTGGATGTCGATGAGAATCCCGACTTCTGGAAGAACTATATCTCCTATATCCCGACCATCATCAAATTCCATGACGGTTTTGAAGTGACAAGGATCGTCGGATACAAACCATTAGAGGAACTCAGGAAGCTGTTCTGATCTGAACAGAAATTTAAAGCAAGCTTAGAAAAAAGGTATCTGGACCCTGCAAAAGGATAACGATACCTTTTATTCTGGCCATTTAGATCCCGGGGATCTTCATTTATTTCATATTGCCTGCAAAGCATGGTCTGACTTCCTGGCTACTATGGTGATATCAGATCATTTATGGTCATCTTAAATATAATATATTAAAATAAAAATACATAAGTGTTTTTATAATGAATCAGCCAATCTACAATCGTGCGGGTAATTAACTCAGTATTTACGGGTCAATCTCGCTCTTGAAAGCACCAAATGGCGCAATATGCGTGTTGTTTTAGGCCATCTGTCCTTGTAGTTGTCTACTCTGTGTATGCAGATGAACCAGTTAAGATAGCTTTGAAGATTATGGATATCCATGCCCCTTTTTATAAACTCAGATTAGAGACCATCAGTAAACGATTGGCTTCAGTCAGAGTCTTCATTTTATTCCTGCTGTTCCCTCATTTTTCTGAAAAAAAACGATAATCACACATATGACTATCGTTTTTGAAATAAGTATTATTAATTGTTTTCTACTCAACGCCAGTTAATGGCAATCTGTATACCGGTTTTGAACTGTCGCTGTCATCTCCGCCAGATCTTCTGTCTTTTTTCAGGATAGTAAAGTTGGCTACAGCTTTTGGTCCTTCGTAATCTGTGAAGACTGCTTCAACGGTATGATTTCCTTCCGAGAGTGTTCCGAGCAGTTCCGGTTTCAGTTTTATGATCCATGAGCCTCTTTCACTCTCATACTTGTCGGTTTCCTTTCCATCAATAAGGACTTTATCTCTGCTGTCAAAAGGATCCCTTTGTCCAGTATAGTCAAATTCAAAATCCAGTGTGCCCGTCATGCCTTCTTTCCAGACTTTGATACCGGCGTTATCTGTATTGTAGAAATAGTCTCCGCCTTCTGGTGAAACAGCTTCAATCGGCGCATGTATTTCAAGCCAGTTTAAGAATTCAGGCGGATACACTTCATAATGTTCTTTTGCGACATCTTCCCCATTTAGAGTGATGGCTGCATCTTCAGCAATATCATATTCGAATTTCGGTTCGATTATAGAAAATAGAACATAGGTATTTCCTGATCTGATGGTTCCGAAAAACGATTTGTTTCCATCTTCTTCAAACCAGTAAGCTTTAGGACGCTCTTCAAAATGCGGCTCTTCAGGATTTGGCTTGACTGTCATAACCCGGCATGAATCAGGAACGGTGATCTGCGGATATGGTTCCTGAGTATCGATTTCATCCGGATCACCTGTAACCTTTGTACCACCCACCGGTGC
>CADCOR010000301.1 GCA_902803055.1 uncultured Erysipelotrichaceae bacterium | reverse complement strand
AATAGCCTCTTTCAGCCAGATAGTATGCACAGCTTAAACCGGCAGGACCGGCACCGATGATTGCGATCTTCTGCTTCCATTCGCCAGTCAGATTATTGACCAATTTCTTTGGCACATAACGCGTCTCCGCATGCAGATCACGTTCTGCCAGGAACTTCTTGACTTCATCAATGGAAACAGGCTGATCAACCTTGCCTCTGGTGCAGGCCTGTTCGCAAAGCTTGTTGCAGACACGGCCACAGATCGCCGGGAACGGATTTTCTCTCTTGATCAGAGCCAGCGCTTCATCATAACGGCCTTCCTTGGCCATTTTGAGATATCCCTGAACCGGCACATGAGCTGGACAAGCCGCCTTGCAAGGCGAAGTTCCGGTCTTGTGCGTATTGACTCTGGCTGTATCACGATAGTTTTCATCCCAGGCATATTTTCCCCATCTGATCTTGTCAGGCAAAGGCTGTTTAGGATATTCAAACGGTTTGCCATTTTTATCACAGAGTTTCTGGCCAAGCTTGATTGCTCCAGCTGGGCAGACCTCTACGCAGCGGTTGCAGGCAACACACTTGTCATTATCAACTTCTGCAGTATAGGCACTCTTGGACATATTGCGGGTATTGTACAGCTGCGAAGTTCTTAAAGCATTGCAGATCTGTACATTGCAGTTACAGATATCAAAGATATGATCCTCACCGTCGATATTCGTTGTCTGATGGACATAGCCGTTTTCTTCGGCTCTTCTTAGAATATCCAGTGCTTCTTCCTTGGTGATGTAATGAGCTCTTCCTGTCTCAACTGTATAGTCAGCCATATCGCCGACCTGGATGCACCAGTCATTAGGATCATCAGTACAGCCATCGCCAAGTTTAGCCCTGGAATAACGGCAGGAACAGATACCGGCTGACAGATGTCCTTCATATTTCTGCAGCCAGTAAGAGATCTTTTCGATATTCAGTGCTTCATTGTGCATCGAAACTTCCTTTTCAACCGGAATTACATGCATGCCGATGCCATCACCGCCAGGTCTTACCATGGATGTGATATGTTCAAGCGGCAGGAAAGTCATTCTTTCAAAGAAAGAAGCAACAGCCGGATTCTTGTCGATCCTGCCTATAGAAGAATTGAACAGTTCGGCACTGCCTGGCACAAAATATGAAAGACGGTATCTTTTTTCATTGACATCCTTCTCCTTTGTAGGACCGTTGTCATCGTAATGATCACCATAGTCATATTCCAGTATGCCGTGGACAGACATCTGATCCAGCAGCTCAGCTATTTTTTCTTTGCTGAACTGTTTCTTGTTCAGTTCACAGATCTGTTCATAGGTATACCACTTGCGCAGTTTCAGCGTCAGTAAAACATCAACTTCTTCTTCGCTGAGTATTTCTCTTAATCCCCAATACTCCGGATCCTCTGCCTTGACGCCGCCGATAATATGTTCGGCATTATCGGTTATTTTTCTGGCTAATTTGGCATATTTCTTTTTGAAATCCTTTTCACCTTCGTATTTGGAAATTGTTTCTTTGTTATTGCGGTAAATCTCAGGCATTTGTGTCCTCCTAAACCAATATATAATTATCTATTATCAGAAGAATCTTTCAATCAGATCCTTAGAAGCAGCACAGGTGTCTTCCATATCGCCGAAACTGATGATCTCACCGGCATACCAGGTATTCTGCTTGCCTTGCATTGCATCAAGCTAGTCATACCAGCCATCGGCATAATCTTTTGGAGAAACATGCGGACAGTAATAAGATTCCTGTTCGTACAGTCTTTCTTCAATCGGGAATCCGCAGGTCTTCATATCTTCGCACATCATCCTGATGGTATCATCATAAGATACATCTGCAGAACCCATGTGGTTTCTTAACGCATAGACAGTACTTGGGCAATTGGCCTTCTGATCTTCCCAGCGGTGATAATAGACCATCGCATGGCCAAGTCTGTCATAAGTCATATTGTCAAAGATGTAACCGGAGATCGTCGGTCCCTGGTTTTCAGGGAACTTCGCAATGAAATCAACATATTTTTCATGGATGATCTTGCCGAAAAGTTCCTTTTCTTCCTCTCTGGCATCTGCATATTTCGCAAAATGATCTAACGGTGTCGTGACGATCAGCTGATCAAACTCTTCTGTTCTTTCACCGCTTTGATCTTTTACAGTGATTCTGATCTTTCCTTTTTCACCTTCCGCCGGTCTTTCAACTTTTACAACTTCCGTATTCAGAAGAGCAGGATGATCAAGTTTTTTATTGGCAGCTTCATAGATCGACTGGGTGCCTTCCTTCCAGGTCCACAGACGCATATTGATGAATTCGATCGCCGTTGTCGTATCAAGATATTTCATGACATAAGCAGCCGGGATCTCATCAAAATAGCCATAGCCGAAAGAAGTGTACGGGCCAAGCCAGATCCGCATAACTTCTTCAACTCCGTTAATCTTACAGAACTGATCAAAAGGCAAAGCCAGGTCCTTAAGGTTCGGATTGACACCCTCGATCATCTGCAAGGCATCATCCAGCCCTTTTGAAAGACCCGAATAACGGCCCTGTGCTACGCCTCGATGGCCATAGCAGTCATAGCCCTTATATTTTGTTTCCATGATCTTAACAAGCTTCTTCATCTGTCTCTTGAGTTTCAGAAGGCTGAACATCTTAGAGAATGAGAAGTCGATTTTAGGCTCAAACGGATGGATCTCCTTGCCTGTCTTGTCACGATACATACGGCGCATATTCGGACCGTCATCATGACCGACACCCGCAAATTGTTCTACCTCATGGACCGCATGATAAGTGATGGCACCCATAATGGCACCAGTCTCATAACTGCGCTTTTCGCCATTCACTTCGATCTTCGGTGAAAAACACTTTCCGCCGATCTTATTCTGGCGTTCATAGATTACATAATTCTTATAACCTTTTTTCTGCAGGTACATGGCACTTGATATACCGGCAGGACCGCCGCCGATAATACAGATTCGATCATTCAAATCAGACATAAGTAATACTTCCTTTCGCGATTATTATTTCATCTTAAATTATCCAATTATGAAAAAAGAAAAAAATACAATATAAGTATATCATTTTGTGAAATTATTAACTATAATCATTCAGCTTCTTAGTGTCAAATAAGTGTGGAATCAGCTCCAGATAGATAGTGTTATCTTACAGATCCTTATGATCGTATATCACAGGGATCTGTT
>CADCOR010000300.1 GCA_902803055.1 uncultured Erysipelotrichaceae bacterium | reverse complement strand
TTGTTACGACTTCTGCTGAAGTGGTATTATCAATATAAAGGAAATAAGATATGAATACTGAAAATATAATTGAAAAGAAAGAAATAAAAGCGATCTTCTTTGATATTGATGGAACACTTCTTTCCCATCGGACCAGAAGCGTTCCGCAAAGTGCGATCAGAGCTATCAGGAAAGCCAAAGAAAAAGGCATAAAGATCGTTGTAGCAACCGGCAGGATCATCGAAGAGATAAAGATGCTGCCATTATATGACATTGATTTCGATGCCTATCTGACGCTAAACGGCAATTTATGTTTTGATCATGATCTGAATCTGTTTGCGGGACATGAGATCGACCCAGGAGAAGTTGAGATACTCGCAAGCATCTTTAACGCCAGCCGAATTCCTTTTGTGCTGATCGGTGAACACGAACGCTATATCAACTATGTTGACGATGTCGTAGTCAGGACACAGACCTCCACTCATGGCACGATCCCGGTAATCGGTGAACACAAGGGCGAGAAGATCTATCAGTGCATGGCCTTCGTCAATGACGAGATGCGCCAGAAACTTGCCAAAATGCTCGATGCATGCAACGTCACCAGCTGGAATGAGACCGGCATCGATATCATCTCCAAGAGCGGCGGCAAGGATGCAGGTATTCAGAGCTTTCTGGATAAGGAAGGCATTCCGTTAGAACAGTCAATGGCTTTCGGTGATGGTGAAAATGATGCGAAAATGCTGGAATATGTCGCTGTCGGCGTAGCGATGGGCAACGCTAAAGAAGTAACTAAAGCGGCAGCCGATTATGTCACAGCCGATATCGATGACGACGGCATCGAAAAAGCCCTGATCCATTTCGGACTGATCGACTGACAGATATTCAAGAGGCAAAACGCCTCTTTTTTCTTTGCAGATAACTTTTGGTCCAATCGATATCCGCTTTTGATTTTATAAAGATTATGACCGATACTGACTGTATAATGAATAAGAAAAATGTCAGATATATTTTTATCTGTGTGACTGTTATGATTGAAGGCTGATGTGCGCATCAGAAACATTGCTGATCATAACATCATAATTACGAGGTATAGCACATGAAGAAAAAAGTTGTTGCAAAAGAATATCTGCTTGTCTTGCAGCGCTACCGCAGCATCATCACATTTGTTGCCTGTTCCATAACCCTGGTCGTTGCCCTCTATGCGATCGGTCTGGCGCTGGTCAACTACGCGATAGACGGCATAAAAATAATCAATCTGTTCAAATACTTCACCACCCTGTCAAACATGCTGACTGCTCTGGCTGCCGCCTTTATCATTCCTTATGCAATTAACGGTTATCGCTTCAAACACTTCAGTTATCCGAAATGGGTATCCATGATGCATTTTGCCGGAACAGCAAGCACCTCGTTTGTCAGTTTCTTTACCGTGGTTTTTATTGCTCCATATAACCGGGAGTTTGCCTTTGGCGGCAGCAATTTCTATCTGCACGTCATCTGTCCGCTGATGATCCTGATATCCTATTTCTTTGTTGAGTCACACTATCGCTATACAACAAAAGAATTCCTGATCTGCATGACCCCGTTTATCGCCTATTCACTCGTCTATCTGGTAAACGTCGTCTTTATCGGCAGCTGGGAAGACCTTTATCTGCTTAACACGCTCGTGCCTTTTTACTTCAGTATGCCGATAGCCTATATCGCCTTTTTTGCGATCTCTCATCTGATCAAATGGATATCTTTAACAGTCAGTAAACTGCAGCAGGCGAGGATGTTCTCCCCATGGCCAGTTGACACAGATCCTTTGAATATAAAATTTGACGTCTATGGAATGGGACTCGATAGAGGGACTCATATGAAAGGTGACGACGAGCTGAATGTACCTATCGGTGTTCTTAATGCGGTCGGAAAGCATTTCGAAATCAGGACGGAAGAACTTATCAAAATTTACTGCAAAGGTCTTCTGGAAGGATTAAAAAACAGCAAAAAAAGATAACAGTTTACAGTTTCATTCCCGAGAATTTGAAAAAGCCTTGTACAGGCTTTTTGTTTGAAGTTCTGGAGCGAGCGACGGGAATCGAACCCGCGTCACAACCTTGGGAAGGTCGGGTTCTGCCATTGAACCACGCTCGCATAACTCTATTATAGATCATTAAACGCTGCAGCTATAGTCTTATTGTCATTTGATTAAGCCTATAAGATAATGGAATAAAGAATGCATCAGATCAGCAATTGAGGTATTACCCATGGAAAAGAAAATTTTCATCAGTTATTCACACCAGGACAGCAACTGTGCTTTAGGCATTGCCAGATATCTCGGACGGCACGGCTATAATGTCTGGATCGATTCCGACAAGCTCTCCTTAGGCAAAAGCTGGTCCAGCGATATTGATGAAGCTTTGAACAGTTCCGATATCGTCATCGCCATCCTTTCAGCTTCTTCCCTTCGAAGAAAAGAAGTCTTAAGGGAGATCGGTATCGCTCTTGAGCGCATGAATAAGGAAGGAATCGAAAATTTCCGTCTTTTCTTTGTGGTGATCGGGCATATCCATCAGTCCTGGTTCGGTGACAAGGAAGCCTCTAAAGACATCATTAACTATCTGACCAGGTATCAGTATATCCAGCTCAGTGCCTATGGCGAAGTAACGATCGAAGCAATGAAGGAACTTGTCTCAGCCATCAAGAAACAGGGCATTGAAAGCGGAAATCTTGTTTTAACCGATAATGATGACTACTATGATACTTTCATCAATCAGAACTCCATACCGGAGAAAGCCTTTGACAACCAGGGCAACAACGTCTTCTATAAAGTCTATCCGGCTGATCTGAGTGAATCCTGCTACTATCCTTTTGCGATGGACAATCAGTGGCTTTCCGAAGAGATGTATGATCCATCGACTTCGATCTATGACCGTTTTGAATGGGAAGGCTTCACCAATGAAGAAGTAAAAGATTACGTTGAAGAATACCGCCGGCGCAATTTCCTGCTTTCCTTTTTCCACGCCAAGCAGATCATCATCAAACGCAATTCACTGATCTACAGTTCCTTCTTCCGCCACATCATTGATTCAGAAGGCACAGATAAGGAAGCTTTTATAAAACTGCTGATGAACGGCAGTATCGTTGTCTTCCTCTATGGAAAAAATGAGTTTACGCCTTTCATTCATTTCAGCACCAGTTCCGATGATACCAAGACGATCGAAAACTGGAATAAAATCTGTGAAGAGACTTCGATCTACTGCATCAGAGAAAACTGGTCGACTCACTCTGATATGCACGGCATCGAGTTCCTGCGCTTCTGTTCCAATCTGGCGATCGATCGCAACAACAATATCCTGCTGGCCAACAACATGCATCTCTCTCCGGAAAAGATCGATGAATTCCTGACGACACTCAAGACGATCTCCATGCAGGCTTTCTGTCAGACCCATATGAATGGTACGGAAGGCAAAGGCAAAGTCGATGCCTACAGCCGTTCCATGTTCTATAAGAATTATATTGTAAGAAACTATGACACTCTAGGCAGGGATCCTGTCGCCGTGTGTCTCTATGATCCCAACAAGCCATTCCATCATCAGCTGAAGAAACTGATCGATATCTACTACAACTCGATCTTTACCAACTGCTTCCAGTGCAAGGCTTTGCTCCCTGATGATGTCAGACCGGAAAACTTCTTCTTACATTATCTGTATCTCAATCACGGTGAAAAAGAAGTCAGTATCGAGGAACTGCAATACGCCTTCTCAGAATTCTTTGAGAACTGTGAGATCCTTGATGAGATCGAAGCGATGGGTGGTATCCTCTATCTGAAATACTGGGATCTGCCAAAAGTTGTGGAATTAAGACGCAAGGAGTCATGGATGGAATATGTGGAACTGCTGGAAATGATCAACCGCCGTTCCAATCACTGGAAAGTCGATTTCAATGAGATCGAACTGCTGATGCAGCGCTTCTTGAAATGTTTCGAAGGCGAAGAAAAACTGCCGATGGACAGCAAGGATCTCGCCTACACCTTCAGAGTCTGCATCGGTTCCAAAGTTCTCGATATCGTCAAGACCATGAAAGTCGGCAAGATCAAGGAATATGGCGGTGCCTTCTCGGAGAACATGCAGGCACCACTCAAGATCCAGTTTTCTATCGGTGATCTGAGCAGAGACTCTGCTGAAGATCTGATCTCCTTGCCGGTAATCCTGTTTGACGGCATGATCGATACGGTCGATGCGGAATCCTTCTTCTCCTCATTGAAGAACTTCATCATCAGACAGTTTGACTTTGTCAAAGTTGATTAATAGCTATGTTAAAGAAAAAGTATCCTGTGTAAATGATACTTTTCTTTTGACTTCAGATAATTATTGGTGAAATGTTATTCCTGACTCCACTTATCTTTCCAGATCTGAAGGATCCTTGCGGAACCGACTTTTTTCAGAATTAAGATCGTTGCGCAAGCCAGACCGGTAACGATCACCGGATTGAAGATGATCTCAGGTGTCGTAAGCTGACTGACCATGATCCCGCTGACCAGTGTTTTGTCAGTTGTAAAACAGACATAGTCGTAGATCGCATGTGTGATGACA
>CADCOR010000299.1 GCA_902803055.1 uncultured Erysipelotrichaceae bacterium | reverse complement strand
TATTTACCCTTCGGGAAACAGTGATCATAAGCAAGACCACTCATATAAAAGAAAAAGGCGCAACCGCTTCTGGGTTTACGCCATTGGCCCCATGACTGAGGCTGTTTTGCATTCCTGCGTCAGAAGTACAGTGAATTACTTCTGATCCGGCTTTATCGGCATGGGAAGGGACTCCCATTCATCGCCGCATTTATTGCAGTGATAAACGAATATTTTTCTGCCTCTGGAATCAAATCTTATGCCTGTGGTAAGATCGTGTGAACCGCATTTGTGGCAGAATACTTTGAGAATAGGGTTGGGATTATATATATCGAAATCGCCGCCGGAAATCTTTTCCTCTTCTTCATTCGAAATGATCATATCTTTTTCTTCCATGATTTTCTCTTCTCCTTTTATATATGCTCATTATACGAAATCGTTAAAAAAGTTCACAAAAGATCTGCATGCAGAAATGATGAGAGATCTTCTTTGTGAAGCCATACAGTCAATGATAGAAGCCGGCATGGAAAAACCAGATGTCACATTTTGTTTACAAAAAAGTGTCAAGAAAGCCCAGATGCTTCAACTGTCTTCAAAATCACCGAAAAACCGCATTATATTCATTATTCCCTGCTGACTCTTAATCATAGGGTCTGGAGCTTGCAACCCCCATGGAATCACCATTTATAAAGAAAAGCCCTTGTTCAAAGGCTTTTTAGTTTTTTTTGATTACTTTCTTGATCGCTCTATAAATCAGACGGAACCTATGATTTTTTAACTGATCATGGTTCCTGAAAATAATGTTCTTCTCCTATGTATGTTTAAACATTTACCATTCCTGATTTAAGCTTTATTGTATACGATAATGCTGACTAACGAATAAATCTGCCGGTAGTATCGTACCATTTCCACATTTCATTTAATGTCGGCAGCTGCTGACCAGTATGGTTATAATAGAACACAGCCAGCTCCATATCTTCAACTTCCATCAGTTCACCATGGCAGTAATAGTCATTACTGAAAAAGCCTTCTTTTACTGTACAGCCAGCTGCTCTGAGAAACGCGTCTAATTCGTCTGAATCAAACAGACCGCCCCCACTGACTTTTTCAAGCTGACTTTCATCAAGCATGTTTCTTTTATCTTCTTTCTTCATAATCCTCTACCTCCCGAAATAAGAAATGCACTCCTTTTTCTTGTCATTATTATATACGAAGCATTTCTTCAATGTGGCAGGGTATTGTTTCATTTCGAATATAGCCGTTATTTATGAATACACTAACTGAACCATACTGACACAATGCTGAATACAAGACTGTTCATCATTATGCAGTTTACGAGATACAGAAGATCTTGGCAGAGGATTGATTGTATATGTTTCAGATAATGTCGTACAACAGAGCAGAAGGTCTTTTTGTCTGTGGTGAAAGAAGAATTCCAATAAGGATCCTGGCTACAGAAAAGGAGCTGAACGTTTTCTAATAATCCACACTCTTCAAGTTTATCTGTATTCTTTTTTCTTTTTATTAATAACATCGCAATTACCGACAAACTTAATTAGACATCCTGTCTAAATTAGTATTCAAAGTATTCAGTGGATATTTTCGGCCTAGCAACACATAATGTAGAATGATTGATATCTTAACAATATCGGGATAATCGTTATCTTTACAACCCCAGGCTGAACCGACAGAGATTGATATCTTTTACATGCCCTACATTTTACATCCTGCTTTCCTTGTGATCTTGTTTTGACAAATGCTGTGGTAAAAAACAAAAACAAATTGTAAAATTCTCTTCAGGGGGAGGTCATCATATGAAATTCGGTGACATCACAAAACGTCTGAGCGGGAAGCAGCAACTCAAAAAGACGAAGACAAATGAGAACCCGGACAGGCTCTGCACATCGGACACGGTGCTGCTTACAGATGATCAGCTCGACAGCGTCACAGGCGGTGTGGCGGCAAAGACAAAAAAGGTAGAATTTAAGGTTATTAAATGAAACGGGAAACCGCACCCTGTTAAACCGAAAATACTGAGTTGAACATGACTAAATCCTGAGCCGATAGTTTACCCGGCCCAGGTTTTTTTAACAGGAAACGATATAAATAGCTGCATATTGCAGGTTTTTAGTCTTATCTGGTAAAAAGAAAAGTTGCTATATTTATTAAAATAGCAACCTTAAGATGGCAACAGATAAGATTCGATAAATGTAAAACAAGCCCCGAAACAACTGTTTAGTGTACAGTTCCTGTCCAACCGTTATTTCGATCTTTATTAAAAATCCTTATCTCATTAACACTGATGTTTCTATCAGCAACTTTAACTTCACATCAGTAATCCAGGCTCCAGCATGTTTTGCCGCATTTTTCGCATTTTATCTGAACATCAGGCCAGTCATCGCCAAAGAACCTGCCAGGTCTGGTAACTCCTGTTTTTTTCCATTCGTGCTCTTTGTTCGAGGTGTTTGGACAATCGGAATGTACTTCCATAGCATCATCGTAGATAGCAATGATTTTGTTAATAGGACCTCCGCCTGATATAGTTGTCAGTTCATCATCATTTAATGATGCGGCTTTCCTGATCATTCCTTCAGCCTGCTCGATCGTTAGCTCTTTTCCGTTTTCTTTGGCTTTTGCAACCAACATTTCAGCTGTTATCTTTTT
>CADCOR010000298.1 GCA_902803055.1 uncultured Erysipelotrichaceae bacterium | reverse complement strand
TTTTAAATAAAATGATCAGGGGGAATGCTGTGATTTACATATCAGAAAATGTAATATAGAAAGAGAGTTTTAACTGCAAAAAGATAATGATTGTAAAGATAGAAGAAAAGAAATTAAAACAGAAAATTGCCAGAAAGATACTGGAATCATTAAATGACTGGTTTGATGTTGAAAAAAGCCGGGAGAAATATATCAACGATTGTGCTGACTGGCTGTTTTTTGCGGCAAAGAAAGATGATGAATATGTCGGGTTTCTCTGCCTGAAGGAAACAGGTAAAGAAACCATAGAGCTGGCTGTTATGGGCATTTTACAGGAATACCATCATCAGGGTCTGGGAAGAGCACTGTTTGAGCAGGCAAAGAAAGCGGCAGCTGAAAGAGGATATCTGTTCATGCAAGTCAAAACGGTGAAACTAGGTGTCTTTCCGGAATATGATCAGACCAATTATTTCTATCGCTCAATGGGCTTTAAAGAGTTTGAAGTGATCAAGGAGATCTGGGATGAAGAGAATCCCTGTCAGATTTATGTCATGTCACTCAAATAATTATTTCAAAATAACAGCTAAAGATTATATAATCTATGTATAAATCTTCGGCCATAAAAACAGCTGAAGAGAAGGCAGCATGAAATCATGAAAGATAAAAAAATAATCAGACGTATTCTGAATGTAGTATTGTGCGCCGTTTTTTTGCTGTCTGCGGGTTCAGCGTCTGTAACAGCTGCTTCAGATAATGATGATACCTTAACGGTCGGCGTTCCGATTGATCGCTGTCCGATTTTTTATATCGATGACAGGACGGATGAGATCAGCGGTATCGGTGTCGATCTGTTAAATGCGGCTGCGGAAAAAGCAGGCTACAGTCTGAGCTTTACAGCACTTGGCGAAAAAACAATTAAGGATGCTTTAGACAATCAGGACTATGATCTGATCATGCCTTTTGGCTCGCCGATCAATTCGATTTCCGGAAACAGAAGCATCGTTTCTGACAGCCTGCTGCAGTCACCTTTTACACTGGTGACCACAGGAGACAGAACTTTGCCGCCCCTTGGTTATCTGCATGTCGGAATGCTGAAATCACTGATGGGTGTCGCTGAAAGCGTCAATCAGCTTTATCCGCATATGCAGATCGATCTCTATGAAACGATGGCTGACAGCGTGAAAGCCCTGCGCAAAGGGAAAGTGGATGGACTTTTGCACAACTCCTATGTCTGGAGCTATGTACTGCAGAAACCTTCCTATAAAGACCTGAGCATGCAGCCTTCAGCCGTCTTCTCAATGGATTTCAGAGCAGGAACCCTTGATACGCCAAAGGGTCAGGAAATAATAAAACGCCTCAATGGCGGCATCGCTTCGCTAGATGATATGCAGCGCCAGACGATCATTCTTGATCACACTTCCCGAAAACTGTATCGCTATGATCTCTCTGATTATCTGTATCAGTTCGGTCTGCTGATTCTGGCAGTCGGTTTGCTGATTGCAGCTCTGGTTCTGTTCGCGATTCAGCGGATCAGGGCCTTAAAAAGATTGCATGAAGAAAAGATGCAGCAGATGATGGATCAGGACAGCCTGACCGGTCTATTGTCCATGAATGGCTTTCGCAAACGGGTCGAAGAACTGCTGCATAAATATCCGGATACGCCATATTTCCTTTCCTACAACAACATCAGGAATTTCAAATACATCAATGATTCATTGGGCCGGGATGCCGGCAATGAACTGCTGAAGTTCTGGGCTGAAAAATCGAAAAAAAATCTTTCGCTGGATGAGGAGACGATCTGCAGGATCGATGCTGACCATTTTGCGGTGCTTCGTCATATCACGTCCGATGAGAAAACAAATGAAGATCTGCAGAATGTTTTTGAACCGGTCGAGAATTATTTTATTGATCGCGGCAAGGATTATCGCGTACAGATCAGCAGCGGCATCTATGTTCTGACCCCGGCTGATTTCCGCAAGATCGATGTCGACCACATGCTGGATCTGGCGAGAGTCGCCGAGAAAAGAGTCAGAGAATCCCGCACAGAAGATCACATCTTCTATAACCCGGAACAGTGGGAAAAAGGCAAGCGCATTGCCGAGATCATCAACTATCTGCCGGCCGCCATTAAATCGGGTGATATTCAGGTCTATTATCAGCCGCAGGTAAACTATAGCGAAGATAAGATCATCGGTGCCGAAGCTCTATGCCGCTGGGATCACAGCAAGTTAGGCTGGCTGTATCCTTTTGACTTTATCTCGACGCTTGAAGAAGCAGGACTCATCTTTGATCTGGACTGCTTTGTCTGGGAGAGAGTCTGTCAGGATCTGGACCGCTGGAATAAACAGGGTCAGCATCGCTCAGTTTCCGTAAACGTATCCCGCAACGATATCCGCGATAATCAGGATCTCGCCACGCATTTCTATGAATTGATCAGAAAATATGATCTGGCTCCTGATCAGCTGCATATCGAAATAACCGAGACCGCTTATGTTGAAAACCATGATATCCTGATCAATGTCACCGAGAAACTAAGAGCCATGGGCTTCTTGGTGGAAATGGATGACTTTGGCAGCGGCTATTCTTCCTTGCATATGCTGAAAGAAGTACCGATGGATCGCATCAAGATGGATCTGAACTTCTTGACTTCCTCAGGCGATATCGATAAATGTCATACGATCATCAGCTGTATGATCCAGATGGTCCATCTTCTCGATATGGATCTGATCGCTGAAGGGGTCGAGACTAAAGAACAGGCCGACTTCTTAAAAGAGAAAGGCTGCAGTGAGATGCAGGGCTATTACTTCTATAAGCCGATGCCGGTAGATGAGTTTGAAAAACTGCTCAAGAAATAAAAACGATACAGAAAACAGAAGACCTGAGCTGAACGAGGATATGAAGGCTCAGGATCTTTTGAAGTGGTACTGGCTCAAGGAAGAACTGGTCGTTTTCTGCAAAAATAATGCCTTATCAGTTCAGGGAAACAAAAAAGAACTGTGTGAGAGGATCTATACTTTTCTTGAAGAAGGAAAGAAAACCGCGAAAAAACAAAGCCGAAGAAGGGCCAGAGATAAAAGGGAGGAATTAAGTCTGGACAGTAAGATCGAAGATGATCTTGTCTGTTCGCAAAGACACCGCGAATTCTTCAGAAAACACCTGGGTCGATCTTTCGCTTTCAATGTCAGTTTTCAGAACTGGCTGAAGAACAATGCGGGAAAGACTTATGCGGATGCGATCAAGGCGTATGAGCAGATAAAGAAAGACAGTAAAACCGAAAAGAAAGAGATCGGGGCACAGTTTGAGTACAACACTTATATCAGAGATTTCTTTGCGGCCAACAGGGGTTATTCACTGAATGAAGCGATCACCTGCTGGAAATATAAGAAAAGTCTGCCGGGCGATCATCACTATGGACCTGAGGATCTGCGGATCCTGAAAAAGAAATAAAAAACTAATATTTCTCAAGAAACATGACATACTGATGTCATGTTTCTTATGTTATGATGTGAACAAATAGTATGAAGATCGATCGTCTGATAGGGATCCTTTCGGTCCTGTTGCAATCAAAGCAGACCACTGCGCCAGAGCTCGCTGAGCTTTTTGAAGTATCAAGACGGACGATCAGCCGTGATATCGAAACCTTATGCAAAGCCGGCATTCCGATCATGACCCTGCAGGGAAGCGGAGGCGGTATTGCGATCATGGATGGCTTCAGAGTGGATCGGACGATATTAAGTTCCAAAGACATGCGTATGATCATGGCGGGACTCAGAAGTCTCGACAGCATCAGCGGCAGCAGCTATTATACTCAGCTGATGGAAAAACTGGAACTGGGCTCTTCCCAGTTTATCAGCGGCAAGGATTCTTTACTGATCGATCTGACTTCCTGGTATGGCAAAAGCCTGACACCGAAACTGGAGATCGTTCAAAGTGCGATCGAAAACAGACATCTGCTTTCTTTCAGATATTATTCACCCAGCGGCGACAGCAAAAGAAACATTGAACCTTACTATCTGATCTTCAGATGGTCAAGCTGGTATGTCTGGGGCTGGTGTCAGAAAAGAAAAGATTACCGGCTCTTCAAACTCAACCGCATGCAGGAACTGAAAGAAAGTGAAAAGAATTTTGTGTGCCGGGAAGCGGCGATACCTGATCTGTCTGATGAGAATGTCTTTAAGGGAGAGCCTTTTACAGTAAAGATTATTTTTGAAAGGGATGTTAAGTGGCGGCTGATCGAAGAGTTTGGCATGGACTGTTTCAAGGAAGAAAAGGATGGGAAACTGCTGTTTGAACATGAGTATAACGATATGGACAGTCTTATTTCCTGGCTGCTTACTTTTGAAGATAAGGCCGAACTGCTTGAGCCGAAGAAGGCAAGGATAAAGATGAAACAGCTCTCAGAGAAAATGAGTGTTATATACAGGGAGGAAAGCGATAAATGAAACTGGATGGTTTTGGCTTACTTGTCGAAGATATGGCAAGGATGATCCGTTTTTACAGAGATGTGCTGGGCTTTGAGATCAAAGAGGATGAAGATACTTCCAATGTCTATCTGGTGAAAGATGGTACTTTATTTCTGCTTTATGGCCGGAAAGATTTTGAAAAGCTGACAGGACGCCGCTATGAGTATATCAAGGGACTCAATGGCCATTTCGAGATCGCCTTATATGTTGATACATTTGAGGAAGTGGACGAAGCCTTCACTAAGGCAATTGAAAACGGAGCGACAGAAGTCTTAAAACCGGAAATGGAACCATGGGGACAAAGGACCTGCTATATCGGCGATCCGGAAGGGAATCTGATCGAGATCGGTTCCTGGAATAAACCGTTTGAAAAGAAAGATGCAGGAAGGTAAAGCGATGGCTTTTGATTTCAAGAAAGAATATAAAGAGTTTTATCTGCCTGAGAATAAGCCGGCGATCGTGATGGTTCCCAAGATGAACTATATTGCCATTGAAGGCAAAGGTGATCCCAATGAAGAAGATGGCGAATATAAACAAGCCATCGGCAAGCTTTATGCGATCGCCTATACGATCAAGATGAGCAAAAAATCGGATCACAGGATCAAAGGCTATTTTGATTATGTCGTACCGCCGCTTGAGGGTCTGTGGTGGCAGGATGGTGTAAAGGGTGTTGATTACAGTCACAAGGAAAAGTTCAGCTGGATCTCTTTGATCAGGCTGCCTGATTTTGTAAGTGAAGAAGATTTCAGATGGGCAGCAAGCGAAGCAGAAAAGAAGAAGAAACTTGATCTTTCGTCCGCTAAGTTTCTGAGCCTTGAAGAAGGTCTGTGTGTGCAATGTATGCATCTGGGTCCCTATGATGATGAACCGGCGACCGTAGGATTGATGGACAGCTATATCGCCGCAAACGGTTATGAGAATGATCTGAGTGATGAAAGAAGACATCATGAGATCTATCTTAGTGACGCACGAAAGACAGATAAGGAAAAACTGAAGACGGTTATCCGTCATCCGATCAAAAGAAAGAGTGATTAAGCATGCATTTTGTTGAGGCAAAAGGAATCTTAAGCGCTAATGGCGGATATAATGGGATGAATATCTACCGGGGCTGCAGCCATGGCTGTATCTACTGTGACAGCCGCAGTACCTGTTATCAGTTCAGCCATCCTTTTGAAGACATTGAAGTAAAACAGAATGCACCGCAGCTGCTGGAAAAAGCTCTGCAGTCCAGAAGACGCCAATGCATGATCTCGACCGGTTCGATGTCTGATCCCTATATGCCATGTGAGAAGAGTCTGCGTCTGACCAGAAAGTGTCTGCAGGTGATAAAGAAGTATGGCTTTGGTGCCGCAATACTCACCAAGTCTGATCTGATCATGGATGATATCGATCTGCTTGATGAGATAAACAGAAAAGCCCGCTGCGTTGTGCAGATGACGCTGACGACGTATGATGATAAACTCTGCAGCATTCTTGAGCCTCATGTCTGCAATACCCGACGAAGGATCGAAGTCCTGGAGAAGATGAAAGAAAGAGGGATCGACACGATCGTATGGCTTACGCCGATCCTGCCTTTCATCAATGATACAAGAGAAAATGTCGAAGCGATCCTGAATGAATGCGTAAGGATTGGCGTAAAAGGTGTCATCGATTATGGCATGGGCATGACTTTAAGGGAAGGTGATCGGGAATACTATTATGCCGCGCTCGATAAATATTTCCCGGGCATGAAAGAAAAGTATATCAGGACCTATGGCAATGCCTATGAACTGCAAAGTCCCAGAGCTAAGGAACTGATGAAGCTGATGAAAGATATCTGCAGTGCCAATGGAATCATCTATACGCCGGAAGAATGCTTCCGCTTTATGAATGATTTTCCGCAAAAGAATGTTCAGTTAAGTTTCTTTGACTGAAGGAAAGGAAGAATATGGAGTATATAAGAATAAACAAGGATAATCTGGCTAAAGAGCACATCTGCTGCGCCATTTCCAACAATGATGACATTCAGGTCTCAGCCAAGAAAAGCTGGCTGAAAGAAAGACTCGATGAAGGCCTGGTCTTTCTGAAAAGTACCGAAAGAGGAAAGTGCTTTATCGAATACATCCCGGCTGAATATGCCTGGGTACCGATTAAGGCTGATAATTATCTCTACATCGACTGTCTGTGGGTTTCCGGTTCTTTCAAGGGTCATGGCTATTCCAATGATCTGCTGAATGCATGTATTGAAGATGGCAAGAAACAGAAGAAGCTGGGCTTATGTATCCTGTCTTCCGCAAAGAAAAGAGGTTTTCTTGCTGATCCGAAATTTCTGAGCCATAAGGGTTTTGAGGCAGCTGATGAAGCAGATAACGGCATACAGCTGTGGTATCTGCCATTTAAGAAAGACGCCCAGAAACCAGCGTTCAAAGACTGTGCCCGAAAAGTCAGGATCAAAGACAAAGGCATTGTTGTCTATTACAGCCATCAGTGTCCTTTTACCGCCAAGTATGTGCCGGTGATTGAAAAGATCGCGGCCGAAAAAGGAGCTGCCTTCAAGGCTATACAGTTTAAAGATAAGAAGAGCGCTCAGAATGCGCCGACACCGGTGACCAATTATGCGCTTTTCAAAGACGGAGTCTATATTACCAACGAGATCCAGTCGGATAAGAAGTTTCTTAAACTGCTTGGTGAATAAAGAGAGTACAGGCGAGAGTGACATTGTATATTAATGTTATGGAAATGACTGATTTATCTCCTGTATAGATATACAGAATGATCATGTAACAGCTAAAAGAAAAAACAATGACAAAGATTGAAAAAGAAATCAGAAAACAGCTTCAGGAATTAAAAGATGAAAAGTATAAAAGCTTCAATCACAGTCTGATACCGGGAGTGGATGATGAGTTTATTGGCGTGCGGACACCGGAATTAAAAGCGCTGGCGAAGAAGTTAAGCAAAGAAAAAGATATCCAGGATTTTCTTGATGATCTTCCTCATCACGTCTTTGAGGAAAATCAGCTGCATGCCTTTATCATCAATGAGATTAAAGATTATACAGAGGCGATGAGTGAGACTGAAAAGTTTCTGCCTTATGTGAATAACTGGGCGACCTGTGATCAGCTTTCACCAAAAGCCTTTAAGAAAGATCTTAAGGATCTGCTTAAGAAGTGCAAGAAATGGATCGCTTCGAAAGAGACCTACACGATCCGCTTTGGCGTGGGAATGCTGATGAGATATTTCCTGGATGAAGAATTTGATGATGCCTATCCGAAACTGGTCGCTAAGATCCATAGTGATGAATACTACGTGAAGATGATGGTGGCCTGGTATTTTGCGACGGCTTTAGCTAAACAATATGACAGTGTGATCGGCTATCTGGAGGATAAAAAACTTGATCCCTGGGTCCATAACAAGACGATCTCCAAAGCGATCGAGAGCTATCGGGTCAGCGATGAGCACAAGGATTATCTGAAGACATTAAGGATTAAAAAAGATTAAACGGTCTGCTTTATTGAGGCAGGCCTTTTAAAAGGGAAAACTGTTGACTGAGCAAAAATCCGTTATAATAAATTTATCTATTATTAGATGATCAAAACACAATCCATCCTCGATTTCTTGAAATAAACGGATGGGAAAAGGAGGTAGCTTATGAGTGAAGTATGTGTTCTTTGCGGCAAAACTCTCAGCAGATTTGGCAACAAAAAGCTGAAAGATGGGATCTTATGCCGCAACTGTGTAAAACTGGCTTCGCCCTGGCTTAATGATGATGATTATCTGGCCAGAGATGCCGAAGGGATGAAGAAACATCTGCAGTATCGGGAAGACAACAAGGAAGTGCTCAAGAACTTCAATGAAGAAAGAAAGGTTGAGGGCAAGTATACGCTCTATCTTGATGAGGACAGCCGGCAGTTTGTCATCTCCAAGCGCAAGGATTTCCGCAAGGATAATGCGGATGTACTCTCTTATGATGAGATCGATGAACTCAGTATCTTTGAAGAGAAGTACATGGATGAAGAAGGCATGGTCAATCTGCTGATGGATATTAAACTTCATAACCCCGAGATCGATAATATCTGTTTCAGAGTCAGCGATTTTCCCGGCATGGAAAGAGACAGCAGCGAATATAAGGAAACACTTGATCTGGCTTTTAAATATCTGAATGCCTTTGATGGCGAGAAGGGTATTGATTTTGAGCAGACGGAAGGAGAAAAACATGAGTGAAAAGATAAACAGAGATAAAGGCGGCAGAAAAAGAAAGGTCGTTACTGGTACCGTACAGCGTATTAAAAGAGGAGCCAAAGCCGTTGGTGCCGGCAGAGTTGGCGAGGGCAGTGTCGGTCTTGGTGAAATGATCAAGGACGCGTTCAGGGCATTCAAGAAATGAAAAGAAGAGGATTTTCGATTTTCAGGCTGCTTTGCATAGCGGCGATGTTTGTGCTGGCTATTTACCTGCTTAGGCTTTTTGTCTTAAGACCGGTAGTCAATACTCCCGATCAGGTCAATGTGCCAACCCAGACAACGAGCGGTGAAGATGATGGCAAGAATTCCTACGAGGGATTTACGGCTCAGTTATCAAATACACACAGCAGCAACTGGAAACTGACTTCTAATGTCGGTCAGCTGAACACCCAGATCATAAGCGGTGTCAGAGATAAACGCACCAAGATCGTCGGCAACAATAATGATGTCATGACGATCATGGTCTACATGTGCGGTTCCGATCTGGAATCCAAGAATGCGATGGGTGTCTATGACCTCGTCGAGATGGCCAATGCGAAGCTGTCGGATAAGATCAATCTGCTGGTCTATACCGGCGGTTCCAAGCAATGGCATACCGATTCGATCTCAGCCCGCTACAATCAGATCTATAAAGTCGTCGGTGATGGCAAGATCCAGTGTCTGGTAGAAAATGCCGGCACCGGTGCCATGGTCGATCCGGATAACCTGACAAGCTTTATCGAATACGGTACAGAGAATTATGAAGCCAACCGTTACGCTCTGATCTTCTGGGATCATGGCGGCGGTACCGTTTCAGGCTATGGCTATGATGAGAAATATCCGCGAGCCGGTTCAATGTCCTTAGCGCAGATCGATAAGGCACTGACAAATGCCGATGTGACTTTTGATTTTGTCGGCTTTGACTGCTGTCTGATGGCGACGACGGAAACGGCTTTGATGCTTACCGAGCACGCTGACTACATGATCGGTTCCGAAGAAGCAGAACCTGGTATCGGCTGGTATTATACAGACTGGCTCAACAATCTTTCACGGGATACTTCAATGCCGACTTTACAGATCGGCAAGAACATTGCGGATGACTTTGTCAGAAAGTGCCGCAGTGATACGCCGGGACAGATCGCTACGCTTTCTCTGATCGATCTGGCTGAACTTGAATACACTATTCCGGAAAGACTTTCAGCTTTCTCGGAAGATACGACCAATATGATCAATCAGGATTACCGGACGGTTGCCTATGCCCGTTCCGGAGCCAGAGAGTTTGCTTCCGATACCCGTATCGATATGGTCGATATGGTCGGTCTTTCCGCCAATATGAATACCGATGCCGGCAATGAACTGGCACAGGCTCTGATGTCCGCGATCAAATACAACAACTCCAATGTATCCGATGCCTATGGCTTATCGGTCTACTTCCCATATCGCACGACCAAGTATCTTTCGACCGTGCTTGATGTCTATGATGACATCGATATGAACGAGGATTATTCCAACTGTATCCGTTCCTTTGCTTCCTATCAGGGTGCCGGACAGATCTCCTCCGGTGGTTCGCATTATGCCTACCAGAGCACAGACGGCTACGATTCCTCATCCGGTTACTATTCATCGGATTCAGCGGATGTCATCTTCCAGCTGTTTGATCTGTTCTTAAACGGCGGCTATTCATCAGAACCATCATATTCCGATTACTACGGCTATGACATGGGTAACTGGTGGGATCGAAACAACAGCCGTCAGATCGCGGAATACATTGCGAAGAATCACTTCGA
>CADCOR010000297.1 GCA_902803055.1 uncultured Erysipelotrichaceae bacterium | reverse complement strand
TCTTTGATGGGGTGGTCTATGCGGTATTTGTTTCCCTGGGTTTTGCGCTCTGGGAGAATATTTCTTATGTGCTTAATTATGGCATCTATGCGGCTTTTGCCCGGGCGCTTACCGCTATTCCAGGTCATGCCTGTTTTGGTGTCTTCATGGGTGTTTTCTACTCTGCAGCAAAGAAATATGAACGCTATGGCGACATCAGCAGCATGAGCATCTGCCGTTTCATGGCAATCCTGGTTCCGGTGCTGCTGCATGGCAGTTATGACTTTATTGCCACCATGGAAACTGATGGCTTCAACTATGTGTTTATCATCTTTGTGGCCATTCTGTTTATCGCTTCAAACTTAGTGGTCAAAAGAGTCGTCAACAACGATCATTACATGTAAAAAAAGAAGACTATCTGAGATATGCGAGATAGCCTTCTTCAGTTATGAATGGTTTGAATTCGTCTTTGATCTTCCTGACGTATTGAGGATGATCTAGCAGATACATGACCGTATCATAGACGACCATTGAAGGCTCAAGGTAGGCCTTCTTTTCATCTGTGATGCACAGGTCTCTGCTGTGGCAGCTGCCGGAGAATCCGCCATAGCCAAACTGTACCGTTGGCTTGAAGCAGGACAGATCGCCGATATCACCGGCTGCCATACTTACTTCGTAGTCATGCAGTTCTTCTTTTTTGCAGATCTTCAGCATGTTTTTACGGATGACATCATTGATGAGTTCATTCTGATGCATCGGCAGATAGCCCGGGATGGTTTCGATCTTTACTTTGCCGCCAAGCGCTTTGGCACAGTGTTTGGCAGCCTCTTCGACTTTTCCGGTTGTTTCCAGCAGTGCCTTTTCATCTGATGAGCGGATGTAACATTCATAGATGACAGTCTCAGGAATGGAATTGACGCTCTGTCCGCCTTTGGCGATCATACCATGAATTCTGATGTGATCTTCTTCTCTGAAAGTTTCTCTTAACATGTTCAAGGCGTTGTCAAATAAGACGAAGCAGTTTAAGGCATTGATGCCTTTATCAGGTGAAACCGCCGCATGCGAGGCTTTGCCTTTAAAGATAAAGCGTTTATAGACGAAACCGCATAATGAAGTGTTTAAAGAGAAGCGGTATTTAGGGTTGGTCATGGTGTGAAGATGAATGAAGAGATCTTCGTTGGCAAACTGTCCCGCTGTCAGCATGTTTATCTTGCCGCCAATGTAGCTGATCTCACCTTTGGCGATCAGTTTCTGTCGAAATGCCACATCGGTGAATTCTTCAGCCGGAGTGAAATACAGACTGACACTGCCGCT
This sequence comes from uncultured Erysipelotrichaceae bacterium, assembly GCA_902803055.1. Classification (GTDB taxonomy): domain Bacteria; phylum Bacillota_I; class Bacilli_A; order Erysipelotrichales; family Erysipelotrichaceae; genus Colivicinus. The sequence goes on along the minus strand of CADCOR010000297.1, from coordinate 3,026 downwards.
TTTTATCTGGTCTTTCAGCTTGACTAATGTATAAGCCATGATCGCGCATTGGCTGGAATGACCGCAGCTGTGTGCTGCATCATCTTCTTTAGCCGCAAAGGGATGACCAGGTGTCGGCAGGGCATCCAGTTCAGCCAGCAGGCCGATCTTTGGTGAACCTGTGCCGATAGTCGCTTTAAAGGCGGTACGAAAACCCAGCTCTTCAGTTTCAATACCGTGTTTCTTGAAATAGTCCATCAGTATTTGCTTATTGATAAACTCTTTGTAGCCCAATTGCGGATGTCTGAAGAGTTCATCACCCAGGGCATACAATTCGTTGCAGTCTTTCCATAATGATTTTTTAGCCATAACGATCACCTCTTTTTCATTATATTTGATTTATTGATTATCTGATCCAGGACTTTCTTCATCTGCAGGAGATATTCATTGAGCTCTTCAAGTCTGATGCCGCTGTAGGCGATCAGGATCTGATTGTCTTTTGCCTTGGTTTTATCTGCCCAATAGATATCGCAGGGATAGACGCCTATATCATTTTGTAAGAACCTCTTAATTATCTCTTCCTTCTTCAGATCGGTTGCGATCTCAAGCAGCAGATGCGTGCCGCCTCCGGCACCATAGATTTTTATTGAATCATCATAATTGTTTTTGAAGAAATCAATGATCAGATTGTGTTTTTTGCGGTAGAGATTTCTGATCGAATTGATGCGGCGCTGATACTCGCCTGAATGAAGGTATTCGCTTAAAGTCAGCTGGATAAAAGATGAGACTGAGGAATTGAGATAGGAACGGTCTTCATCAAACAGCAGTTTCAAGGCTGGCGGCAACAGGACGTAGGATACTCTTAAGTCGCTGGACAGTGATTTGGAGAAAGATCCAAAATAAATTACTCTTTCATTCTGATCAAGTGAATGTAAAGAGGGGATCGGTCTTTCCTTATAGCGCAGTTGCGAATCATAGTCATCTTCGATGATGTAGCCGTTATTGTTTCTCGCCCATTCCAGCAGTTTCATCCGGCGGCCGATCGGAAGGATGTAGCCAGTGGGAAACTGGTGCGAAGGAGTGACATAGACGATGGCATTATGGATATCTTTCAGACGGGAAATGATTGCCCCGTTTTCATCGACATACAGCGGATAGACTTTATAGCCTTCCTTCCTGAAGACTTCCCTGGAGTCCTGGTGACCGGGTTCTTCCATGAAGAAAGTGTATTCATCTTTTGAAAGCAGTGAGGTGATCAGCTGCAGGGAATAGTGATGACCGCTGGTGATCAGCAGATATCTGGGGTCAGCTTCAACGCCTCTTTCCTGAGCCAGATGTTCACAGATAGCCTGTCTTAAGGAAAACAGACCCTGAGGGTCATCGTCATAGAGTGCCTGTCTGTCTTCCAGGATATCCCAGGCACTTTTCATCGCTTTTCTGAAACCGCGGATATTATAGATATTCGGTTCAATCAGACCATAGCGGAAGTCATAGCGGGGTTTTTCCTGTTCGCAATTTTTAAAAGTCTTTTGTTTTTCAGAATGGTTGACATCTTTGTATTCCGGCAGTTCTTCCACATAAAAACCTGAGCCCTGGATCGACTTAATAAAGCCTTCTGACTGTAACTGCATATAGGCACTTAAGACCGTATTGCGGGAGAGGTGATAGTCTTTGGCGAAGGTCCTGGTAGGACTTAGGCGGCTGCCTTTAGGCAGTTCTCCGGCAATGATCTGCTGTCTGAGCTGGGCATAGATCTGTTCGTAGACGGGTGTTTTAGAATTATTGTCTATTTCGATCATAAATTGGTCCTATAAAAATGTAATAAATTGGTACTTTTAACTATATCAATTTACTGTTATTGTATCAGTAGTAAAAATTATTGCAAGGGGGTTGTCTATTATGAACAGCAGGTCAAGAAATATTGTCTTTACCGCAATGTTTGCGGTGATAAATTACATCGCCTTTACTTATGGCAAGATCACGATTCCGATCGGGGCAGGTACATCAACAGCCATTCACATTGCCAATGCGATCGTTGTGCTTTCCGCCTGGTTTTTAGGACCGGTCTATGGCGGCTTGAGCGGTGCGATCGGTTTAACGATTGCCGATCTGCTTGACCCTGTCTATATCACTTCAGCTCCCAAGACCTTCTTGCTGAAATTCTTCATCGGCTATATCGCCGGTTCCGTAGCTAAGACGATGGGACTTAAGGAAGCGACTATGCGCAGCGATATCATCCGCATCGCTTCGATCTCGGCAGCTGCCGGTCTGGGCTTCAATGTCGTCTTCGATCCGATTGTCGGCTATCTTTACCGGAACTATATTCTCGGCATTCCGCAGGAAGCGGCCAAGATCATTGCGACCTGGGTGGCTGGCTCTACAGCCATCAATGCCATCATCTGTGTCTTTGTTTCCGTGATCCTGTATCTGGCTTTATACAAGAGCTTTTTACCGCGTTTACCTGATTAAAACATCTTCAAAAACGCATAATATTTATGAGATAATTAATCTGTAAAGGGGCATTAATAATAATATAAAACGAAAGGAGATAACATGGCCCTTATTGGTACATCCATCAAAAGCAAGCTTACAGGTAATAACGGTATCATTACCGGAATCGACAAGAAAAATCTGAGTGTTACATTTACGTACGGTGGCAATATCAATGTTCCTTTACTGAAGTATGATGAACTCTTTATCATGCCGGATCAGGCAAGAGAAGAGATAAGAACGTTCATCGACTCTTTTAAGCGAAAAAAGAAGACAGAGTCATAAAAATTGTAGAAATACAATTTTTTTCTGGCCTTTGATGAATCGATCAGTTTGCAGATCGCTTTTTTTATCTTCTCAACTGAACAGTGAACTATAATTAAGTCAGAAAAGAATATCATGACGACATTAATCAGATTTTTCAGCTTTGAAGCAATTGAAAACTGTGTGACCTGTCTTAACTATAAGATAGACAGGGTCTGGTTTTTCGGCTATCAGGAGCACATCGATCAGAAAAGAAAAGGCGTTGAAGAATTTCTGAAGAAAAGCTGCCACAC
>CADCOR010000296.1 GCA_902803055.1 uncultured Erysipelotrichaceae bacterium | reverse complement strand
CTATATTACGGGCTTTTTTAAAACTATACCCCAACTTTTATACCCCAAAAAGAAAAAAATTTGTGTCGGTGAAATAAAAAATAACCTTTTCTAACACAACTTATGATGTTGTAAGAGAAAGGGTTATTATTTTTTGCTACTATTTATCCAAAAGAGAAAGATATTTATATATTGATGCTCTCGATAAATTCGATGCTCTGGCAAACTCGCTGATATTCAACACGCCTTTTTTGTAAGATGGATAATGTTTGTAGAAAAGAGGCGGGATATCATCTTCTGTGGTTTTAGGTCTGCCGATCTTTGTACCTTTGGCTTTGGCGTTTGCCATGTCTCATTGTATAATTAAAAAGAAAACAGATAAGCCTCGTCTTATCAACATCAAACAGAGGATGATAATAATGACAATGATATGTAAAAATGTGCCGGTCTATCCTTTTGCGCCGCAAAGCCCATTCGGAATTAATCTTCACTTCCCGGAAGGAAGCGAAATTCCCTATGTATCGCTCGATGAGTGGAAAGATTTTTTCGCCATGTTCATGGAGATCGGCGACTTTGAAATAGAACTCAAACTGGAAAAAGACAACGATAAGGTAACCATGATCAGGACCTTCGGAGAAGGATTTGAATTTCCGATGGTTTTCGATTTTACAAATAATACGATTTCCGTCATGGATTACAACTTTTTCTTTATTGAAAAAAAAGATGGCACCCTGATCCGTCTTCACAGCACGGACGAAGGATATGTCAAAATAGGTGAAAACAATAACGAACTGGTCGGTGATGAAGTCACTTTTGATCTGTCTGCCTACGATATAAAAATGACCCGTGAAGAAGATAAATATTATGTTCCGTTTCAGACGATAGTCGATATCTTCTTTGGCGAATTGCCTTATACTGCCGCCTATAATGGTGAAGGCGTCTTCTTTACAACAGGAGAAGGCTTCTATGATGACGATGACGAACTGACAGAATTCGGCAAGCTGTTCTATTCTGTTGAACCTAAAACCCTCTCTGAAGAATTGGGAAGATTCTCCTACAATGAACTTCGTCTGTCCTTAGATCATTTCTATGGTTTAAAAGATCTTCACGGGATCAAAAGCTTTGAAAAACTGTTCAGCAATAACGCTTACGATCAGCTTCTTTCCTCAACTGATCCTAAAAATGCCGATGTCGGCCTTTATCAGACCATACATTACATCATCAACGACCAGCACAGCCGATATCTGAGTGCATCACCATACAGCGGAGCTGATTTTACAAAACAGCTGAAGGATAAGCTGGGACAGGGCCCGTGCCGATCGGAAACTATTGCCATCAAAACAAAACTTTTGGAAAAGCGTAAGAAATTCTATCCTGATGGTGTTCCGGGTTATGAAGAGGTCGGAGATACGGCATTCATCACCTTTGATGGTTTCACCAAACCAAGAAGGGACTACAGTTCAGAAGCCCCTACGGCAGATGATAAAGATACCATCGGCATCATATGCTATGCAATGGCTCAGGTATTAAGAGAAAATTCTCCGATCAAAAACGTCGTGCTCGATCTGAGTCTGAATCTCGGCGGAGCAGCCCCGGCAGCAGGATTTGTGATCTCATCATTTTTAGGAGATGCCTACCTCAGTGTCAGAGACTCTCTTACCGGTGCCTGTGGCACATATGCCTATAAGTCAGATTCCAATTTTGACAGGGAGTTTGATGAAAAAGATACCTTTGCTAACAAAGATCTGCGTCTGTTCTGTCTGACTTCAAAAGTCAGCTTCTCATGCGGAAACCTTGTTCCATGTATCTTCAAGCAAGGTGGAGATGTCGCATTGATCGGCCATCGCTCCGGAGGCGGTGCCTGTGGCGTCACACCTATGTCTACAGCAAGCGGCAGTGTCTTCAACACCTCCAGCAACATGCAGCTGAGCTTCTTACGTAACGGTTCATTCTATGATGTTGACCAGGGCGTTGATCCTGACTACTATATTCATGACCTCGGCTTCCTCTATGACAGGAAGGCTCTGGTTGAATACATCAACAGTCTGAAATAAAAACCGAATTAATAAAGCGGCTATCCTGACCTGACAATCATCCTTGGCCCTTGGACAGCCGCTTTTTTGTTGTTATATCTTCAGAAAAATTATAACGTCTGTTTCTTTTCGAAAATGAGGTTAATTCCTATACTGCCTAATACCAGATGTTCATCTTCAACTTTAAAAGCATCATTTGTTTCCCCTGCAACGACATGAATCACACCATCGTTTTCTGTCCAGGTACCGGTAACGGCGTTTTCCTTGGTGACGATTGCGGAACCATCTGCTTTGAGATCGAGAGTATAAGGTGCGTTTTCGAAGCTGACATCAATTCCTTTGAAAAGTTTGACTTCGGCTTTGACAGGCTGCCATACACCTACATATTTACAGTTTATTTGATTATCCATGATTTCTCCTTTGCTTTTT
>CADCOR010000295.1 GCA_902803055.1 uncultured Erysipelotrichaceae bacterium | reverse complement strand
GCTTCTTTTTCCGCCGCGATCCTCTCAGCTTCTTCTTTCGCTCTTAAAGCTGCCTCTTCTTCTGCTTTTCTGATCCTTTCTCTTTTGATCAGATCAGCTAAAGCAACCGAAGAAAAAGCCAGAACTATCAGAAGTAAAATAATGATTATTCTCTTAATCCATTTTCTGTCCATATCAGATACCTTGTTTATATGTTTAATTGTATCTCATTATCCTTTAAATACTCATAAAAGAAAAAGCATCCCTGTTAAGAATGCTTTTGTGTCAACTATTAGTGGCGTCCACAGAGGGACTCGAACCCCCGACCGTCCGCTTAGAAGGCGGATGCTCTATCCGGCTGAGCTACGTGGACACAACTGAATACTAACATTTTTGATCAGTCATTTCAATCAGCGACAAGTTTCAGCATATCGCTCGGATTATCAGCAGCTTTGACATTTCCTAAAGCTTTTACTATCTTGCCTTTTTCATCGATCAGATAAGTTGATCTGACAATGCCCATATATTTCTTGCCGTAGTTGGTCTTCTCTTTCCAGACATCATAAGCTTTTATCGCCACAAGTTCAGGATCCGATAAAAGAATAAAGGGAAGATTAAACTTTTCTTCGAATTTCTTATGCGATTCAACGGAGTCTTTGCTGACTCCAATGACAATGGCGTTTTTCTCTCTGAAATGCGGATAAAGTTCGCCAAAACTGCAGGCCTGCTTGCTGCAGCCGCTGGTCATATCCTTAGGATAAAAATACAGAACAACTTTCTGACCTTTGAATTCAGACAGTTTTCTAAGTTTGCCATTCTGATCAGGCAATTTGAAATCAGGAGCTTTAGTACCAGCTTCTAACATATTAATTTCCTCCTAGAAACCAAAAGCACCGAAGAGCTTCTGGAACTTTTCAACAAATTCTTTAAGTTTAACGAAATCCTGCGGATCAAAAGAATCAGAGAACTCCTTGATCTTTTCAAATGTCGATGGATCAAATGATTCAGAAATCTGTTTGAAACTTTCAATCGTCTTAGGATCAAAAGACTGGGTTATCGCGTTAATTGATTCACTCAGTTCATTAGCTTTGCCTATGATCATGTTGTAATCATCGATCATCTTCTTGATCATTGGTGCATACTTGAAATACATGATCAGGATAAGAATCATGATAATGGCATAGAAAGCATAGCTCACATAGCGAAGAATATCATTTCTTCTTTTTTCTTTGACAAGCTCAAGCAGGAGCTCACGGTCACTCATAGAATCAAGATCTTTTACATCAAACATGGTTTCACCTCACTATATTCTTTTATGATTAAATAAAGGTTCTTTATGTTAAAAATTCTATAGTTTTGATATGTAAAATTCAAATATCCAATTAGTTGATTATTTGAATATTCCAGTGCTTAAATCGACAAGTCCGTGTAAAAGAGTACTGCCAAAAATGTTTCCAAATAAACGGTATAATTCACTGAAAGCCAGATGCCAGAGAAACTGAAATGGCGCAGCGGAAATAAACTGCGGCCAGTACTCAAGAAAGGACATGCCGCGCATACTCATCTGGAAAGGATAATGCATAAAAACAAAAAGAATACCGCCGATTATGATCATCAGACATTCATTTTTTACTAAGGGATAAAGTCTTGGCTGGATATAGCCGCGAAAAGAGATCTCTTCACTTAAAGCGATAATGATCAGATAATAAAAGATATTGTTTAAGATATCTCCCACAGGCAGAAACTCAGCTTTCATGATAATGCCGGGAATTATTGTCATTGAAAGCAAAAACAGCAATCCTATAAGACCAGAGACAATTAAAGACTTCTTAAGATTTCTTTTGCTAATGCCTAAAGATGATAATCGTCTGCAGATAAAGATCGGGATCAGCATCAGAATAATATTTACGGCATAACCGTAATACTTCCCCGTTCTTGATAAAGCAAGACCCATAAGATAATAAACAGCCAGAATGAGAACATAATACAATAAAGCAACTATAGAATCCGTCACAGTGAAAGACTTAAGAAGTTCTCTGTATTTGGGATCTGCATATAAAATCTTGTTTTTCATTTTATCCTCCTGAAATAAGCTAATCGGAATAATGATACTGATCGAGTATTCGGCCAAAAATCAGACATACAGCTATCCCAGCTAAGCCTAAGACAAACATCATCAGGGATGCACCTGAACCTTTACCGCTGCCAAATAAGGCTGTTAAGAAAGCGTTTGAAGCGTTC
>CADCOR010000294.1 GCA_902803055.1 uncultured Erysipelotrichaceae bacterium | reverse complement strand
CAAAGAATCATGAAATACTGATTCTTTTGGTCATGGTTTTGTTTCTTTATGGAAATTAAGCTTGACTATTGATAGTTAATTTCCTCCAATAAAAATGAGATCTACATCTCATCTTCCTCTATAGCTTTGATCATTTCGACCCGTTTGATATGCCTTTCACCATGAGAAAACGGGGTCGTCAGAAAAGTATCGACGATATCATTGGCCAGTTCAGTTGAAACGATCCTGGCACCAAAACAGATGATGTTGGCATCGTTGTGCTCTCTGGTAAGTCTGGCTGAAGTGGCTTCTGAACAGCAGCAGGCTCTGATGCCTTTGTGCTTGTTGCAGGCAATGGAGATGCCTACACCTGTACCGCATATTGCAATGCCAAGATCAACTTCCTTATTCTGAATGGCTTTAGCCAGTCTGCTTCCGGCCACAGGATAATCATAGGATTCAGTAGTGTCTGTGCCATAATTTATGACTTCATAGCCTTTTTCCTGAAGATGGCGAAGAACACTCATCTTGAGTTCCACAGCAGCGTGATCATTTGATATTCCGACTTTCATATTAGCTTCCTCTTGACTAAATAATATCATATTTTTAATGTATAATATGTTGTATGGGTTTTGAGGTCGAAACACTGAAGTTTGAAGGTCCATTGGACCTGATGCTGCATCTGATCCACGAACAGCAGCTGGATATTTTTGATCTGGATATGGCGGTTCTGACCGATCAGTATATCAATTATCTTCATACGATGGAAGAACTTCATCTGGAGGTTGAAAGCGAGTATCTGGTCGAACTGGCTACACTGATTGAATATAAATCCAAGAAGCTTCTGCCTAAGAAGGAAGATGAAGCAGATGACGATCTCGAAGACCCGAAAGACAAACTGGTCAGAAGACTGCTGGAATATCAGAAATATAAGGAAGTCACTAAAACCTTATATGATTCATTTGTGGAAAGACAGGATCAGCTGGCTAAACCGGTCTCTTTTGATGAGATCGTCAAGCTGAGCAATGAAGAGGATAACAAGATCGAAGGCGATCCTTACGATCTGCTCAAGGCCATGAATAAGGTCTTGCGAAGACTGCAGCTGTCGAGACCTTTGGATATCAAGTTTACACAGAAAGAATTATCACCGGAAGATCGGATCCTGGAGATCAAAGCCCGGCTCAGGGATTTGCCCGATACTTTCAGTTTCGATACACTCATTGAAGACTGCGATAATATTCATGAGTATGTAATAACATTTATCGCCATACTGGATATGGCCAAGGATCATTATCTGACTTTTACGATCGATGACAATGACAATATCTGGTTCTCGAGAGGTACTAATCATGATTGAAGAATTTGAAATAGGACAGGAAATGAGCGAAGAAGATAAGCAGCGCTGGCATGATGTGCAGGATATGATCAGCCGTGTGGAAACGGAAGATCACGAAGATGTTGCGCAGCCAACCAATATGGAAGCGATCGTTGAAGGTCTGCTTTATATCGTTGGTGAAGATGGCGCCAAGCTTGAACAGCTCGCCAGTGTCATCGACAGATCACTGGAAGACACCAAGATCATTTTAGAAAACATCCGCACCAAGTATGCGGCTGAGACTTTCGGCATTGAACTGGTCGGTTATGGTTCGGTCTACAAGTTCATCTCCAAGAAGGCGGTTTTCCCTTATGCCCAGGAACTTTTCGGCGCTTCCAAGCAGAACACTTTATCACAGGCGGCTTTAGAAACTCTGGCTATCATTGCCTACAAACAGCCGATCACCAGAGTTGAGATCGAAGAACTGCGTGGTGTAAGTGCGGAGGTCATGCTCAGAAAACTGCTGGCACGAAACCTGATCAGGGAAGCCGGCAGATCGGAAGCTGTTGGCAGACCGATCCTCTATGAAGTGACAGAAGAGTTCATGGATTCTTTTAAGCTTTATACACTTAACGAATTGCCTGATCTGCCTGAATACAGTAAAGACGAAGAGAATGACAATCTGTTTGAATAAGATCAGATCGGTGATCTGTGATATCGATGGAACTCTGACACATGATCGCAGTGTCTATCCATCACCATATACATTAGATGTTCTGGAAAGACTCCATAAGAAAGGCATCGGCTTCTCCCTGGCGTCAGGACGCTCAGCGAGTCAGCTTTTATCTTTAAAGGAAGAGTGGGGTCTTTCTTTTGATTTTGAGCTGGTCATCGGCTTGAATGGTTCAGAATATTATGATCATCATAACGGCAACATAAAAACCTTGTATGTACTGGAACGTGAAGACATCAAAGACATAATCTTGAAGATGCTGGCGGAATTCCCGGAACTAAACTGTTCGATATACCGTGATGGGGTAAGAATGCTGCGCTTTGAAGACAAGGAAGCTGTCATGTCCAAGAAGCGGACAGGTATTAATAACTATATGGTCAAGGATCTCTCGGAAATGTGGGATGAGCCTTGTTCGAAAGTCATGTTCAGAGTTGATGAAGAAACTATGACTAAGATCGAACCTCTATGTGAAAAGATCTCCAACGAACGTTACCGCTGCTGCAAGACGCAGACGACGATGATGGAGTTTGTTCATGCCAAGGCCAATAAAGGCAATGCTTTAATCGACTATTGTGAAAGCAATAATGTTGATATCGCTTCATTCATGGCTTTTGGTGATATGAGCAATGATAAGGAGATGCTTGAAGCAGCCGGGATCGGTGTCTGCATGATCAATGGCTCTGCTGACTGCAAGGCCTGCAGTGATATGATCAGTGATAAAGACAACAACGAAGACGGCTGTGCTGATATCATTGAGCGCTATCTGCTGGATTAAGATATTCTTTTATTTCTTCTAACTGCAGTTCATTAAAAACAGTAATACCATTTTCTATACATAAAGACGTGAATATGCCGTTGCCATCTATGAGTCTGCCGCTGAAGCTGCCATCATAGATTTTTTTATAGCCGCAGGATGGCGACTTGCTTTTAAGGATCACAAGGTCACAGTCTTTGATCATTTTAAAGCAGCTTCTGCTGCCTTCAAGAAGCTTTGAACTGACATCCTCACCGCTTTTGCTGAAGACGCTGTTTCCTCTTATCTCCAAAGGCTCATGAGGCAATGAAAAACCGGCACTCATTTCCGGACAGATCCTGATTATCTCATGTCCTTTAAGCAGATTAATGATATCTTCATTTCTTTTATCTGTCTGATCGTAGCGGACTTTATCGCCCAGCAGACAGGCGGAGATGCCTATTCTCATAAGATTATTCTATCTTATGTTATGATATTTTAGGAGGTAAGGAATATGTCTGAATGCAATCACAATTGTTCAAGCTGCGGACAGGACTGTTCTTCAAGAACACAGGAACCTATCGTCCCGACTTCGGACACAAAAATAAAAAAGATCATCGGCGTTCTTTCGGGTAAAGGCGGCGTTGGCAAATCAATGGTTTCTTCTTTACTGGCAATCGAACTGGCTGAAAAAGGGTATAAAGTCGGCATCATGGATGCGGATATTACCGGTCCGAGTATTCCAAAGATGTTCGGCTTGCACAATCAGCTCTATGGCGATGAGGAAGGTATCTTCCCGGCAGTTACGACATTAGGCATCAAGGTCGTTTCAATCAATATGATGCTGGAAAATGAAGATGATGCGGTTCTGTGGAGAGGACCTATCTTAGGCGGTCTGATCAAACAGTTCTATACGGAAGTGCATTGGGGTGAGCTCGATTATCTGCTTATCGATATGCCTCCAGGAACTTCTGATGTGGCGATCTCCGTTATTCAGCAGATCCCGGTCGATGAATTCGTCATGGTCACCACGCCATCGAAACTTGTTTCCATGGTTGTCGGCAAGGCGATCAATATGGCAAAGCAGGTCAATAAACCGATCTGTGGTCTCGTGGAAAATATGGCTTTTGTCAAATGTGATAAGTGCGGAAACGAGATCATCATCTATCGCAACGATGAAACAGAAGCTACTGCGGAAAAGTATGGACTGGAAGTCGTAGCTAAACTGCCGATCGATCCGGAACTCGCCAATGATGCGGATGAAGGACAGATCGAAAACTATAAAGCCGGCGCTTTATCCAAACTGGTCGAAAAGATAAGTCTCTAGTACTTATCTTTTTCTTTGACTAAATATTTATATATGTGTACAATCTCTATTTGATGAGTGAAGTACAGACTAACACTATCGGCAGAGATTTTACTTTGCCGGAATTAATAAAATTTGTTGCACCGCCAGTGCTTACCAGACTGCTGGTGTCTTTTCTTTCGACTCTGGATGATTCGCTATTTGTTTCCCGTTTCTGCGGACCAAATGCCCTGGCAGCTTTCTCGGTCGCTATGCCCTGGTTCATGTTTGTGGATGCCATCGGCATGCTGGTGGGAGCGACGACTACCGTCTGTTCCATCAAGATGGGTGAAAAGAAACCCGAAGAAGCCAAGAGTGACTTCACGACGATGGCGATCGTTGCTTTCTGTACCGGGTCTATCTTTACGCTGATCCTGACCTTTTTCTTAGACCAGATCCTGCTGATGCTGGGTGAAACAAAGCTGCTGCTGCCTTATGCCAGAAGCTATATGACAGTCTCCAAGTTCTATGCTCCAATGATCATGTCGAGCTATATCTTCAACAGTTTCTATGTCATTGCCGGCAAACCTAAATGGTCAATGTATTCTTCGGCTTTGAATACCTTCTGCCAGTTCTTCTTTGACTGGCTGTTTATTGTAAAACTGAAGACCGGTATTGTCGGTGCAGCTTATGCCAACCTGATCGGCAGCAGCCTGACGACTTTACTGGCACTGTTTTTCTACAGCAACAGCAGTCGGGAGATCCATCTGGTCAGACCCCACAGCAGACTTGGCGATCTTTTAAGGAAAGTCGTCCGCTATGGCCGTGTGCAGTTCATCACTTCCATTGCCGTAGCTTTCAGCAGCTATATCAGCAATAACGTTCATCTGGCGATCGGCGGTGAAAAGATCGTGGCAGCTTATACGATCGTTTCCAATGTCACCTTCATGTTCATGATGTCGGAATTCGGTCTGATCGGTTCGCTTTCACCGCTTGCGGCTTATGCCTATGGTGAAAAGAATGCGAAGAAGTTTGCCCGCATCTGCAAGCAGTCGGTACTGCTGGTCGAGTCGCTTTCGATCATTATCATCCTGCTTATTACTATGGGACGCAACGTTGTGCTGTTTCTTTATCTCAATGAATACAGTGAACCGATGATCAGACAGCTCGCCGCAAGAGGACTGATGATCTATCCGTTCTCACTGCTCTTTTTCGGTTTCAATGTGCTGGTTCAGGATTTCTCCAATGTCGTCGGACGTCATAAAGTCTCGACTTTCCTTTCGGTTATGGAAAACATCGTCATTCAGATCTCCTTGTGTCTGCTGCTGCCGAGGATCTTCGGCATCGATGGCATCTGGTTTGTCTTTTTGAGCAGTGAAATACTGACTTTCTTCCTGTCGGCATACTTTGTCTACGTCAACAGAGATGTCTACGGCTATGGAAGAGAGGGCATCGCTACTTTTGCCAACAGCTGAAAACTTTATATATAGCAAAAATGATCAGATAATAATGATTGATTGGAGGCAAGTTTAATGAGGATTATATTGAACCTGTTATGGATCATCTGCGGTGGATTTTTATCGGCACTTGGCTGGCTTCTGGCCGGCTGTTTCTGGTGCCTGACGATCGTTGGTCTTCCCATTGGCCTGCAATGTTTCAAGCTGTCGTCAATTTCTTTTAATCCCTTTGGAAAAGAGATCAGCTATGAAGGCGGAGCGGTATCGTTTATTGTCAACGTTCTGTGGTTTCTTTTATCCGGGATCGAACTGGCGATCGCTAACTTCCTTATGGGCTGCATCCTTTGTCTGACCATTATCGGAATTCCCTGGGGCAGACAGTTCTTCAAGATTGCCAAGCTGGCTCTGGCACCGTTTGGGGCTGTCGTCAGACGTTCACACTATCTTTAATCAGTTCAATATCAGGTATAAATATGGCGCGTATGAGTATAGGAGAGATGAAAGTCTCAAAAATCTATCCGCTTCTATTAAATAAAGTTGAGCGCAAAGGACGCAGTAAAACAGAGCTGGATGCCGTTATCAGCTGGCTTTTGGGATACGATATGTCACAAGTCGATCAGGAAATGAGCTATGCCGATTTCATTAATAATGCACCATCATTCAATCCTCGTTCTGTTTTGATAAAAGGAAAAGTCTGCGGTATCAGGGTGGAAGAAATCAGTGATCCTTTCATGAAGAAAGTCCGTTATCTTGATAAACTTGTCGATGAGCTGGCTAAAGGAAAGAGCTTAGATGAGATCTTAAGATGAATACTGATAAGTATTATGTGTTTGACGCCCTTATTCATGAAGACCGAGAAAGCGGTGGTGCCTATGTGGTTTTCCCATATGATTTACGCACTGAGTTTGGCAAAGGCCGCCTTAAAGTCCAGGCGTATTTTGATGATATTCCTTATGCAGGAAGCATCGTCAATATGGGCTTAAAAAACTCTGATGGTTCCATCTGTTATGTCATTGGTGTTCTAAAGTCCATCAGAAACAAGCTGCATAAAGGCGAAGGTGATTCTGTATGCGTCAGGATAAAGGCAACAGATCAATGAGACCGAAAAAATAAGACAAGATCAGAAGTAAATGCATAGATGATTTTTATTTCCACTGTCAAGGAGGTTAATCGAAAAAAGACCATGGCTTCAAGTGTTCAATTTCTGGAATATGTGATGGATCAGCTTTCTTTGCTGGAAGATGTAAGCTATAAAAAGATGATGGGAGAATACATCATCTATTATCGCGGCAAGATCATCGGCGGCATCTACGATGACAGATTCCTGGTCAAACCAACCGAATCAGCTTTGCTGCTGATGCCGGAAGCACGTATGGAACTGCCATATGAAGGCGCAGCCAAGATGCTGCTGGTCGATAATACTGATGATCGCGAGTTTTTATGCGAACTGTTCAAGGCGATGTATGATGAACTGCCAAAGCCGAGAAAATGAAGAT
>CADCOR010000293.1 GCA_902803055.1 uncultured Erysipelotrichaceae bacterium | reverse complement strand
TGGCAGCGTTTCGTCCCAGTAATTGTTTTCTTTATCGTAATACTCATCAGCTGTGTTGATCGTGTGTCTGATCTGGCAGAGCGTCTGCATAGATGAGATATGACCACGAAACTCATTTATTTCCTTGAAGATCTTAAGATATCCGTCGATATCAGCCGCTTGCTTCAGACGGTCAAGCTTTTCTTCAAATTCGATTTTCAACTTTTCATAATCCAGATGTTCATATTTGAGTTCTTTAAATTTCATTTTCTTCTTCCTTTATCAGCCTTTCGAAAACTATTGACGCAATATATAATCCGACACTGCCTACAACAAAGATACTTGATCCCAGCGGATACTTTTCTTTATGTGTCTTGCCTTCTTTTACAACATGAGTTCTGATGGCCGGGGTATCGGTATAGACCACTTCGATTTTATGACGATAATTGTCTTTTTTGACGAGGCTTCTGAAAGCTTTTGCCAAGGGATCATTTCTGGTTTTATCAAGCGTAGTAAGAGTTATTTTTTCCGGTTTTAATCTGCGGGCTGATCCTAAAGAAGAGAGTACCGGTATCTTTTTCTCATGACATTTTCTGACCAGAGCATATTTGCTGGCAAGAACATCGATGCAGTCTATGACATAATCGTAATCATCAGAAATCTCAAAATTTTCATCAATAAAGGAATCGATGGTATTTACTTTTGTCTCTGATACTTTGACAAGTCTTTCTTTTAAAGCCTGAGTTTTACTGATGCCTATATTGTTCTTTTCCGACATCAGCTGACGGTTGAGATTTGATGGCTCGACCTTGTCAAAATCGACCAGCGTCATTTCGCCCAGTCCCGAGCGGCACAGTGCTTCCGCCACAAAAGAGCCGACACCGCCGCAGCCGCACAGCATGACTTTTTTCTTCCCGATCGTTTGTAAGCTCTTTTTCCCTACCAGGTATTCTATTCTGCTCAGATCAACCATTCTTTAACCCTCTTGAAAGCTTCATCTTTATTTTCATACCATTCAACATTTAACTGATTTTTGAAAAAAGTGTACTGCCTTTTCGCAAAGTGTCTTGAGTTGGTTTTGACTTTAGCTGCGCATTCTTCAATCGAACTGTTTCCTTCAAAAGAATCTCTGAATTCCTTATAGCCGATCCCCTGCATGCACTGATTGTCAAAAGTCACGCCTTTCTTCAGCAATCCTTCTATTTCTTTGATTAAGCCTTTTTCCATCATTTGATCGACTCTTTGATCGATCCTGCTGTAAAGTTCTTCTCTTGATGCCGTCAGCCCGATGATCAGACAATCATATAACATCTTATGTTCCTGTTCTGATTTGATCTTTGAGATACCTTTATGATGTTTTTCATAGATATTCAAAGCTCTGATCAGACGTTTGCGATTGTTGATGTGGATCTTTTCGAGAGCTTCCGGATCTTTTTCTTTGAGCAGTTCATAGAGTTTTTCGTTGGTATAGTCTTCATATTGATCATCCTCTTCTTCTTCGTCATAGAAGACATAATCGTATAAAGCCGCCTTGATGTATAAGCCGGTTCCTCCGACAATGATCGGGAGTTTTTTATTGCCGCTTATCTGGCTGATATAAAAACGGGAGAGCTCCTGAAACTGTTTGACACTGTAATTATCAAATGGCTCCTTGATGTCGATCAGATAGTGCTTCGCCTGTTTCAGTTCATCTGCATCCGGTTTGGCTGAACCGATATCCAGGCCTTTGTATATCTGAATCGAATCTCCGGATATTATTTCTCCGTCGAAGTCCTGAGCACACTTTATTCCGAAAGCTGTTTTGCCTACTGCTGTCGGGCCGACGATTACGAGCACTTTTTGTTTCTTTTCGGCAGTTTTTTGATAGGCCAGGCGAGGTGTTCCATCGTCAGTGATGATGATGCCGCATTCGATAAAACCATATTTGTCTAAAAGATGGCGCATGATCTTGTTGGCTTCGTGAGTGTCGATGCGGATGTCGATCCCTTGTGACAGAGCAAAATCGATTGCGGTTTTCAGCACACCCTTTTCTTCGCCGCTTGATGCAATCCTGTGGATCGTTCCGTATTCACTGTCATTTAGCCATTGACCTTCAATCTCCAGATAAGTCGGATCGACTCCTCTGATGTAGGCAAAAGTTCCGATGATCTTTTCATCTTTTGTGATGACATAGGAATTGCCTTTTTCAATATCTGTCTCGATTGTACTCATAGCCGGGCGATCATTTTTCCATTGATTGGGATTGCCGCTTTCCTTCATATTTTTTCTGGCGATCGCAAAGATCTCGGCAAGTCTGTTAAGATCTTCTTTTTGGCTTTTGCGAATTTGTAGCATAATTCCATTATATGCAAAGTTTTATACAGTAAAAACAGGATGCATCTTTCAGTGTCTTTTTGATTATTTCCTGATTTGATTTATACGCCTGGTAACCGATATAGTTGTCAGCTTTCATTGTGTTTTGTTTTAAAGCGTATATTTCTGTACATTGTGCATGGATCAGTAATGCGATAAACTGTTTAAGAAATGAATGAACTTTATATAAGCAGTATCAGATTTCTGGATGAACCTGTACTATATGATCAGTACTGTGCTTTGCTGTCCAAACAGCGGAAAGAAAAGATCGACCGTCTTCATGGTGACGATGATAAAAAACGTTCGGCAGCAGCTGAATTGCTGATCTTAAAAGCATTGAATGATAGAGGATACAGAACTAGCGACCTGGTTTATGAATATGGTCCTTATGGCAAACCCTCACTCAGGAATTATCCCTATTTCTTTTTCAGCGTTTCTCACAGCAAGGATTACGTCATCCTGGCGGTTTCGGACAAACCGATCGGCTGTGATATTGAGATGATCAGA
>CADCOR010000292.1 GCA_902803055.1 uncultured Erysipelotrichaceae bacterium | reverse complement strand
ATGACCTCCGCGATCTTGTCGATCGAGATCGAATACTTATTGGCCGTATCGAAATCGGAATCGAGATACAGGATATCGTCCATATTCTTCGCCAGACCCTTTTTCCTGATGCAGGCATTGATATAGAAGCACAGCAGTGTGACGATCTCCGCCAGGTAATACAGACTCCAGATGGCTCTGATGCCCACAACCGGTGCAAGCACAGCACAGCAGATCAGCGGAACGATAATGCAGTTGACAGGATAGAGCAGATTGCAGAATCTGACACGCCCCAGGCTCTGATAGACAGCCATCAGGATGACAGTGATAATATTTGGCGGAGTCGACCAGGCATAGAAGATCAGCAGTTCAGTTGCCATTGGCAAAACATCATCTTTAGCACCAAACAGCATCGCGATCCTGTCGCCGAAACCATATGTCACAAGCAGCTTCAAAGCTCCCAGACATTCACCGACAAAAACCGCAACAATTATCAGATCTTTCAAAGAACGCGAATCCCTTTCGCCGATAAAGACGCTTGCCAGCATCGTGGTAGTATTCAGGACACCGACATTGAAGGAATCATAGAAACCTCCGGCTGCACCCAAGATAGCCAGTGAGTTAACAGCTGTTGCACCGGCAGTCGTAAATGCATAATTATTGATAAAGACATTGCGGATCGAATATAAGGCACCGGCCAAAGCGGCTGGAGAACCGAGTGTGATCATTCTTTTCACGATAGCTGTCTCATATCCCTTAGGATTGAATCTGACCAGGTTCTTCTGCGTCCTGATGTAGATAAACATTACCAGTACTGTCAGCCAGCGGCTTAAGGAAGTCGCAATGCCTATACCTAAGATACCGCCATTCATCATCTTGACGGCCACAAGACCAAGGATGGTGTTGAAGATAGCCAGCAGGATCGTGGAGAAAAGTGAAAAGCTCGAACGGTTGCACATCTGCAAGAAAGTCATCAGCGACGGGATCAGCAGCAAAGGAACAATTCCCAAGGCGATGCCGCGGATGTAGGTTGCCGTATCAGCCAAAGCTTCGGAGTGCGCACCCAATAAAGAGGCGATTGGCACCGCAAAGATAAAACAGGCTGCACCGACGACAACACCGCACACCGTTGAAACGATCAAAGCGTTGGAATAGACTTTATTGACCTTATCCGCTTCACCTGTACCCATGTATTTGCCGCACAGGATTCCTGAACCGGCCGAAACGATCGTCGCTATAGAAGCGATCAGATTGTTCAAAGGTGTAACCAGACCCAAAGCAATCATCGCTGTTGCACTGAGCAGATTACCGGTAACCAAGCCATTGATCAGGCCACTCAAGCTGTTGGCAATGCACAAAAAGATCTGCACCGGCAACAGATGGAAATACAGTTCGAGTATATTCTTGTTCAGTTTCATGACTTTGTCTCCATTATCTATTTCGTTTGGTGTACCTATTATTATTCAGATAGTTATCTGAATTTATTATCCTATTTTTCTTCTTTGAGGAAAATACTATTGCGCCGGATGACTGATGGGATTTTTCATAGCTTCTTCCTCTTCCTTGATCAGCTGCTTTTCCACAAGCTGGGCAAAGAGACCCTTCTTTTCCATCAGTTCTTCATAAGTGCCGCTTTCCGCGATATTGCCTTCCTTCAGCATGATGATCCTATCGAAATTAATGACCGTCGAAAGACGATGGGCGACCATCAGGATCGTCATATTGAGTTCCATGATATTATCCAGAACCTGTTTCTGGGTGATGTTATCAAGAGCGGAAGTCGCTTCATCAAGGATCAGCACCTTAGGATTACGCACTAAAGCGCGGGCGATCAGTATACGCTGACGCTGGCCGCCGGAGAAGCCGCTGGAATTGGATTGCGAGATCTCCGTATTGAGTCCCAAAGGCAGCTCACGGATATAATCAGCCATGCAGGCCTTTTCCAAAGCTTCCCAGCATTTTTCTTCACTGACCGTCTCGACACAGCCAAAGACCAGATTGTCATAGATCGTGCCCGGGAAGAGCTTGGAGAACTGGAAAACGGAACCGATCTTCTGACGCAGAGAACGCAGATTCAGATCGGAGATATTCTTGTTATCATAATAGACCATACCGGAATCCGGAACTTCCATACCCATGATGATCTTTAAAAGCGTCGATTTGCCGCAGCCCGATTCACCGACGATCGCGACCTTCTCACCGGCCTTGATATACAGAGAAACACCTCTCAGACAGCCAATCATATCGCTGTCATAGCTGAAATGGATGTTCTCCGTACGGATATCACCGCGGATCGAACGCACATATTCTTTATTGCCCTTCTGCGGAATTTCATAAGAAAAGATCGGCTTAACATTTTCGGCCATCATCGTCATTCTGAAGAGTGAACCCATGGTGCTGGTCAAAGTATTGACGGCTGTCATCATCATCGTGAATGAAGAAGTAAAGACCATGTAGTCTTCTCTGGTCAGACCATTTAAAGCCGTAGCACCCATCAGCGTGACCGTAGTGATCGTCGTCAAAGCCGAGATGATAAGTCCCTGATTGCGCAGTAAAAACGGCTTGCTGTAGCTGTTATGCAGAATTGAACGGTAGGAATCAGCCCACTTGGCATAGATCAGCGGTTCGACGCCCATGCTCTTGATCTTCATGATGCCCTTGATCACCGAATAGAAGAAGCTGTCCGTCTCCATTGAAACATTGAAAGTCTCTTTATTCAGCTGGGTATCCCACCAGGAAGTGATGATCGAGAATATCAGTTTGATGATCATCAGGATAACGGCCGGAACAAACAGCTCATCGGAGAAGCTATGCATCTGGATCAGATAGGCACTCGAGAACGAGAAGTTCAGCAGAATGTCCATGAAGAAATTGGTGATCGTACTGGTCAGATTGTTGCATTGACTGATGCGCTTTGAAATCTTTCCGGATGAGTTATCCGAGAAGAAGGAACGCGGCAGTTCCAGGATCTTGGTCATGATCACACCCTGAACTCTGATGGAAATTCTGTTTCTGACATTTGCCAGCAGTCTCTGTTTTAATACCGAAACGATGATCTCAATGATCCGCAGAGTCGCAAAGAGCACAAACATCAGCTTGAACTGATAGGCATAGGAACCGGGATCATTCAGGTAGACATTGTAGATCCACTGGTTGATCTTTGGAAAAGCCAGACCCAAAGCTGTCATAACGCCGCTGGCCAGAACCAGCCGCACAACATCATTAAGGGTCAGATATCTGAAGACCGAGGCAATAAAGGTCAGCAGGACCGATTTATACTGCACTAAAGGCTGTGTAAAGATATAGCCTGTATCATTCAGCTTGCTGATAAAGTGACTGGTACAGAAACCGCTCTTATTTGTCGCAGGATCATACCAGCGATAACCGATTTTGGTCGGCAGAAGCACGAACGGTTTATCATTTTTATCAAAGCACAGAATGTATTCGGTCTTTTCACTGATCTCTTTGACAATATCTGAAGACTTGCGGTACATGACATCTGCTGGACCCATCAGTGATTCCACAAGATCTTCAATTGAATAGGCTGTAAATATTCTTGATGAATTGATATTAAAGCGATCCAGAATGTATAACAAAGCGTTCTGGACATTATCCAAAACATTTGTATTCAGTTTCCGGACCTGTTTGTCATTAAGCAATGCATAATCCGCATTCTTCTCCAGAGACTGATTGATATACTCTTTTCTTCTGATCAGTTCGGAATCAATACTCATTGCATGCTCACCAGTTGTTTATAAAGGCCATCCAGTTTATACAGTTCATCATGGGTACCCTCTTCAATGATCCTGCCCTTATCCATGACATAGATGCGGTCACAGCTGACGATCGTCGAAAGACGATGGGCAACGATGATGCAGGTCGTACCCTTGTTTCTGATTGAACGGATGACATAATCTTCAGTCAAGGCATCAAGAGCGGAGGTGAACTCATCCAAAAACAGGACTGTCGGCTCATGAGCCAAAGCTCTAGCCAGCTGCAGACGCTGCACTTCACCGCCGGAGAAGTTCTGGCCATTCTCCAGGATCTTGACGTTGTAGCCTTCCTTATCGGAAATGATGCGGTCATGGATCTGGGCATCACGGGCAGCCAGAATGACTTCAAAGCTTTCAACCATATCATCCCACATCCTGATATTCTGATTGACGGTATCTTCAAAAGTTACCGGTTCCTGATCGACTGTCATGATCGATGAATGGAAGACCACATCCGGTATCTCTTCTCTTTTTTTGCCATCATAGGTCACTTCGCCGCTTTCCGCATCATATAAATCAGCCATGATCTTCAGCAGCGTGCTCTTGCCGCAGCCTGTACCGCCGACTAAAGCGATCATCTGTCCGGGTTTGACTTCAAGTGACACATTATCAACAGCCAGCTCATCTCCCTTGTTGTAGCGATAAGAGACATTTCTGACACTGATCTGGCCAGAGAGCTTTTCATATTCAACACCTTCTTTAAGCGGAATCGGTTCCGGGGTCGGACGTTCCATGATATCGTTGACTCTTTCGATGTTGGCTCTCATTGTCTGCATCGCATTCATGGAGCTCAAAGCACTGCTCAAAGAAGAACGCAGATTATTGAAGATATTCATGAATAATGACATCGTACCTAAGGTGAACTTGCCCAAGCCGATGAGATAGGCACCGACAAATAATCTGACTGCCTGCAGCAGGAAGGAATGGATACCTTCGCAGACGGAAATCAGTCTGTTGATATGCAAAGTGCTCAGACGGCTCTCATTTACCTGCATCAGAGATTCATACCAGGCATTGAAGAAGTCTTTTTCCGAACCGGTCGATCTGATCGTTTCGATCATATTCATGCCATTGAGCACCGAAGAATTAAGTGTATTGGAACTGGTCGTGTTGGCACGGGAAATGATCGCATTTTTTTCCTGCAGTTTCAGAACGACGATAAAGTTGATCAGTTCAATGGTCAGACACAGCGTGGTTATCAGCCGGTTATAGGAGAACAGAAAGAAGAAATAGAAAATGGTCATCATCGTATTGACCATACGCGGGACCAGGGAGTCCATGATCGACTGTTCCAGCTTTTCATTGCTGTCGAGTCTGCCCATCAGTTCACCAGCCGAATACTGTTCAAAAAAGCGCAAAGGCAGACTGAGCATTTTCTTGAACATCTTGCCATTGGATGTAGCAGTCATCTTGCGGCTGGTCTCATTGACCACTCTTTTCTTGCTGATGGAAAAATGCAGCTGCAGCAGCGTTCCGAAATACATGATCGCCATATACAAGCTGGCCAGATGTCCTCTTAAATCATCACCTTCATATTCAATACCATTTGCTTGCGCAAAGCTGGTCAGATCTTTGTTGGCCACGATCTCATCCATGAAGACCTTCATGCCCTCTGACATCTTCATATCCAGCCAGATACAGATCAAGGTCAGAATGACCATGTGAATGATCGGTTTGATGACCGGTTTAGCTCTGCTCCAGACCAAAGAAGCCATTGATTCCTTATGACCGCCCGGTTCAAAGTTTTTCCCTTTTCTGAAACTCAGAACGGTGCCGGTAAAATTGCGCTCAAAAGCTTCCCAGGGCGAAACATACTCGCCTTTCGCCGGATCGATTATTTTAAAGCCATCTCTTTTATCATCAATGACGATGACATAATTTTTCTTCTTCCAGCCGACGACTACAGGCATTTTCATCTTTTTAAGTTCGTCAACTGTCTTATTTTCGATCTCACATTCCAGACCGTAATCTTCGGCAGTCTTTTTCAGCTGTTCCGGAGTCGTACCATTGCGGGAAGAAATGCAGTTTTCCCTCAACTCATCCATAGCGACATATTTGCCGAAATACCCCAATATCATAAACAGAACGGTAGCACCGTTCTCACCTGGGGTCATCTGTAT
>CADCOR010000291.1 GCA_902803055.1 uncultured Erysipelotrichaceae bacterium | reverse complement strand
GGATCGAATTATCTGGAAAGACTGTCTCAGACCAAATATGTCGCCTTTGATAAAACGGGTACTGTAACCTTGGGTATCTTTGAAGTAAACAGTGTCCATAACAATACTTTCAGCAAGGAAGAACTGCTGGAATTTGCTGCCTATGCGGAAGCCTTCTCAAATCACCCAATCGGTCAATCGATCGTCAGAGAATATGGCAAAGAGATCAATAAAGAAAGAATCGTTTCCATCAAGGAACATTCCGGCAAAGGCGTTGAAGCAATAATCGATAATCGGAAAATTCTGGCCGGCAATGAAAAACTGATGGCTGATAATAATGTCACGATCATTGAATGTCCGGAAGAAGGAACGATCGTTCATGTGGCTGTTGATGGGGAATATAAAGGCCACATCCATATCGGCGATCGAATCAAACCGACTGCCAAGGAAGCGATCAGCGAACTCAAAAAAGCCGGAGTCAGAAAGACGATCATGCTGACAGGCGATGATGATAAGATCGCAGAAAAAGTCGCTAACGAGATCGGTATTGATGAAATCCATGCTGAACTGCTGCCGCAGGATAAAGTTACCGAAGTCGAAAAACTGCTCAAAGACAAAGACGAAAAAGATGCTTTGGCCTTTGTAGGCGATGGCATCAACGATGCGCCAGTCATAGCGCTTGCCGATGTCGGTATTGCAATGGGCTCTCTTGGTTCAGATGCAGCCATTGAAGCAGCTGATATCGTCTTAATGGATGATGATCCTCTGAAAGTTTCCAAAGCCATCAAGATCGCCAGAAAATGTATGCGTATCGTCTTTGAAAACATCAGCTTTGCGATCATCGTCAAGATAATTACGCTGATCTTGAGTGCTTTCGGTCTCGCACAGATGTGGATGGCTATCTTTGCGGATGTCGGCGTTATGATCATTGCCGTCATCAATGCGATCAGAGCACTGGGAGTAAAAAACCTATGATGAAGATCAAGAACGAGAATACGCTCTATGATGTCGCTGAACTGTTCAAGAACTTCTCGGATTCGACCAGGATCAGGATCCTGTATCTTCTGATCGATGAAGAAAAAAGCGTTTCTGAAATTGCTGAACTGCTCAACATGAATCAGTCGGCAATCTCTCACCAGCTCCGTTTT
Source organism: uncultured Erysipelotrichaceae bacterium (assembly GCA_902803055.1). Lineage (GTDB taxonomy): Bacteria > Bacillota_I > Bacilli_A > Erysipelotrichales > Erysipelotrichaceae > Colivicinus. Next base: position 1,416 of record CADCOR010000291.1, on the reverse strand, counting down.
CTGAAAAGCTCGAAGCTGGTCAATAACCGCCGTGAAGGCAAAACCATCTATTATTCCCTGGCAGATGATCATGTATACAACATCATCTCGCAAGGTATTGAACATGTAGAAGAAGATGATTGAGGACGTGAATATCACGTCCTCATTTTACTAATAGTTATTCAATTGTTCGTTGGCTCTTTCGATGAGCTCTTCAATGCTGTAGCGCTTATAGCTTGCTAATGCATAGGTCAGATCAAGTTTCTTGAGTTCGTATGCATAGACCAGAAATTCGTTCTTATCTTTATAGTAATCCAGCACATTGCCATTTACCTTAAGCAAAGGCCGGCTGCTGTCGGAATCAAGATCGATCACATAGAGCACCTCATCGTTATATAAGAACAGCTCCTGATCGATAAACTCAAATCTGATCATTTTCTTCGATGAATAGAAATCACCTTTATCACTCAGTTCAATCGATCTCGCTTCATTTTCACCCTGATAGATCTTTAAAGTTCCATCCGGATAGACACAATAGATCTTTCCTTGATGGCTTGTAAAAGCCATGGCTTTTTCTGAAGTATACGGGATCCTGTACTGCAGTTCACCCTGATAGTTATAGACATCGATCGAATAAGAATTTGAAATTATTGCCATATTATCACCGATAGAAGCCAGAAAATCATCTTCACTGTCTTCTTCAAGAATTATCGTTTCATTGCTGTTGAGATCGATCAGTACTCCGCAGCGATCAGCTCCTTTTCCTAAAGCCGAAGTAAGCAGATAACCATTTTCTTCATCTAATAACAGCTCACTTGGCAGCACCATTTTTCCATCCAGCATGATCATGACTCTTCCATCAAGATCAATGTCTGCTTCTTTTGTTTCACCAGTCTGTAAATCCAGGATCCTGATCAGATTCGGCTCTTCATAGTCGTGATAATACAAGACATGATCTTTACAGATCAATGCTGAAGGATAGACGTAATTGTAATTGATATCGATCTTTTCCTGCCAGGAAAACGGCAGTGAGTATATACCATATGTGAGATTGTAAACGATCTCGACATCATAGATGCCCAGTTCTTTTTCATCTTTAATTTTCTGATCGAGCATATCGAAACTGACAATGCTAAGATCCCCTTCCGGGGCAGTTGCTTTGAGCAGATAGGCTGTATCATCAATAACGTCGAGAAGATGATAATAGCTGTTTTCTTCAAGTTTGCAGGTGCCGAGCACTCTTGAATCATTAAGATCAGCGACACCGATCGTATCATAGGCGGCATAGATCAGCTTATCACCTGAAAGCAGATGTTCATCAGGCGGATATTCATGAGCGTTCATCGTATAGTACTCAAGCGAATCATCATAGACGTATTCATAAAGATAGATATCGCCATCATACAGTACCGCAAAATGGGAAAACATGGCATTCAG
>CADCOR010000290.1 GCA_902803055.1 uncultured Erysipelotrichaceae bacterium | reverse complement strand
TCTGATGCATTAAACAGCGATATCGCGACAGAAATTGCTCAGGCGATGATGGAATGGGCAGTCGAAAACGGCGCTACGCATTTTACCCACTGGTTCCATCCCTTGAACGGCGCTACCGCTGAAAAACACGAAAGCTTTATTTCGACAGCCGGCGGCGGCAAGATCGAACTGAAGTTTTCGCCAAATAATCTCGTCAAAGGTGAAGCTGATGCCTCATCACTGCCATCAGGGGGCTTGCGGGATACATTTGAAGCCCGCGGCTATACCGCCTGGGATCCGACCTCTTACGCTTTTATCAAAGATAATATTCTCTATATTCCGACGATCTTCTGTTCCTATTCAGGTGAAGCACTTGACCACAAGACCCCTTTACTCAGATCGATGGAAGCACTCAACAGACAAGCCATGCGCATTATCCGGCTTTTTGGCAACAGCAACATCAATCATGTCAAAGCTACTGCCGGACCGGAACAGGAATACTTCCTGGTTGATAAGAAATATTTTGATCAGCGTGAAGATCTGCGTCTGACCGGACGCACCTTATTCGGCTATATGCCGCCTAAAGGTCAGGAAATGGATGATCACTACTATGGATCGATCAAGACCAGAGTCGCGGAATTCATGAGAGACCTCAACGAAGAACTGTGGTCACTGGGCATTCAAGCCAAGACTGAACACAACGAAGTCGCACCTTCTCAGCACGAACTGGCCAATAACTTCCTCACCTGCAATGTCTCCACCGATCAGAACAATCTGACTATGGAAGTGATGAAGAAGATCGCCAAGAAACATGATCTGGAATGTCTGCTTCATGAAAAACCTTTTGCCAGATTCAATGGCTCAGGCAAGCACAACAACTGGTCGATTAAGACCGATACCGGCATCAATCTCTTTGATCCGGGTGATACTCCTAAAGAAAACGCCCAGTTTCTGATCTTCCTTTGTGCAATCATTGCCGCTGTCGATGACTATCAGGATCTTTTGAGGATCTCGATCTCTTCGGCCGGCAACGATGAACGATTATCCGGCTACGAGGCACCGCCAGCCATCATCTCCATCTTTTTGGGTGATGAACTGACAAAGATCTTAAAGAGTATCGAGAACGATGAAAACTACGCCAACACCAAGAAAGAAAAACTCTTTATCGGCGTTCACTCTATTCCGGATTTCCCATCTGATGTCACTGACCGCAACCGTACTTCACCTTTTGCCTTCACCGGCAACAAGTTTGAATTCCGTATGCCGGGTTCCAGTGCATCGATCGCTACCCCGAATACGATCTTGAATACTGTCGTCGCTGAAGAACTCAAACAGTTTGCGGATATCTTGGAAAACGCCAAGGATCTCAACAAGGCACTTCATGATCTGCTGAAAAAGACGATCGCCAAACACTCGCGCATCATCTTCAACGGCAACGGCTATGATGAAGCCTGGATCAGGGAAGCCAAGAAGCGCGGCTTATGCAACTACGCTTCAACGCCGGAAGCCTTATCCCATTATCTTGATCCCAAGAATCAGAAAGTCTTCATCGAGAATAAAGTCTTAAGTGAAAGCGAGCTTCATTCCCGCTATGAGATCTATCTCGAGAAATACTACAAGACCATCAACATCGAAGCCTTAACGATGATCGACATGCTGAAAAAGGATATCCTGCCGGCTGTCCAGCGTTATGAAAACGTATTGCTCGATTCACTTACAAAAGCCAAAGAGCTGGATCTCTATGATGAAAACGCCTATGACAGTGTAACGCTTAAAACATTGCGCAAACTGCAGAAACTTGTTCTTAAAGATCTTAAGAAACTGGAAAAGGAGCTGACACTAAAACCGGAAGATTCACTCAAGCAGGCCTATTTCTATCACGATCGGATTCTGCCTTTAATGAATTCGATCAGAAACAATACCGATGAAATGGAAAGGATTTGTGATCGCCAATACTGGCCTATCCCTTCCTATCTCGAACTGCTCTTCGGTATCGATTAATCAAAAATAAAAACTGTAAGGACCAGAAGATTGATCATTACAGTTTTTTGTTGCTTAGGATGCGGATGAAGAAGAAGATGACGATGAACTGCTCGAATTTGAACTGCTGGCTGCTCTGTCTCTGATCATGTGCTGCAGGGTCACCAGTATAGCTACGACTTCTTCTTCATATTGCGGTTTGAAGATATCAACGCAATACTTGTCATGCAGACTGAACAGTTTCTGTCCATACAAGGCGATTGGCGAACCGTCTGTATCCTCCAGCACAAAGTTCATCTGCAGTATATTTCCTCTTAAGACCCAGCCAAGGCCTTCGATATTGGTTATGTCCTTAATGATATGGAACAGCTCATTGGACAGCTCAAACCGTTTTCCATCTGCCATTTCCACAAAATGTCTTTCGTGCAGGGTAAAAAACTTGCGGCTGATATGAGCGACATGGCTTCCATCCGCTCGCCAGATATCTGTCCTATCATGCAATGTAAAAAACTTGGATCTTGAAGTATAGACGATCTCATCGTTTTCATCAGTTATATCGATGTGATGATGCAAGGTAAATACCTTGGTGGATGTGTATAAGGACTTCTGCGGTGTGCCATAATCCATCAGTGTCCGATCATCGACCTGCTCGGAAGATTCATGATATCTTGCGGATCTAGCTGATGCAACTAAAATCGCAATGATGATTAATACCACCAGCGCTGCAACACCAAACATAAACATTTCTGCCATAAGCATTGCCTGGTATATTCAAATTGACTCATCTGACTGATGTCTCAATAAGAATATACATTTCCTTTCTATCGGTCTTATTAACCGCGACCGAT
>CADCOR010000289.1 GCA_902803055.1 uncultured Erysipelotrichaceae bacterium | reverse complement strand
TTCGTTGACCAGCAGTTCATAGAGATAAGCGACATATTCGGGATCTCTGACACTGTTGGCGTAGTGGGTATGAGTTGTTGAAGTGATGACATGCAGATCTGGACAGGCGTAATATTTTTGCAGTTCTTCTTCCAGCATGTCTCTATGCTGCTGATCGAAGGCAAGCAGATCAAGAGAAAGATGGATGATCCAGTTTTCTTCATCCTTAAGACCTGCGACTCTGGCATAGAGGTGATCGTGGTAAGTAAAGAGCTTTTCGACCTGACAGGAATGTCCGCATTGCGTTGTCGGGAAAGGTGATTCGATATTGATCTTGGTAAAAGCGTATTTCATAAGTGCTCCTAGATTAGTTTGAAGTGTTTAAGGGCTTTGGCCAGACCGTCTTTGTCAATGTGATCACAGATATAGTCGGCATGTTCCTTGACGAAATCAGGGGCGTTACCCATTGCGATCGAAGTGCCGCAATAGTCAAGCATCGTGATGTCATTGTCGCCGTCGCCAAAGCACATCGTTTCTTCAACGGGGATATTGTAGTGCTCGCAGACGGCTTTAATGCCGGAGACCTTGGACATGCCTTTAGGCACGATGTCTAAAGCTCCTTCATGCCAGATCGTGATCTCGGCCTGATCCTTAAGAGCCATGATCTCTTTAAGTGTTTTATCTTCATCAAAAAAGGCTGAGGCCATATAGATCTTTTCGTTGTTGTAAGGCTTGACTTCCGGAACGCCGGAAGAGATCGCGCTCTGCACATGTCTGACGGTGGCGTTGCAATAGTTGAGGATCATGTCATGCGGCGTACAGAAATAGATCGGAAAGGTTTTTTCGTTAAACAGTCTGATGAGAACATCTTTAAGTTCTCCTTCGATCGTCTTTTCATAAAGGAGTCCTTCACTGTTAGAAATCACTACCTGTCCGCTGCTTAAGATCATGCCATCGAGCACAACATCCCGCATATCAAAGTTATCGAGTTCAAGAAGAGCTCTTCCGGTACAAAGATAAGTCAGGATCCCTTTCTCTTTAAGTTTCTTCAGTGCTTTTATTGAAGATTTGGGAAAAGAGGAGGTCGTATGCGAATATAGTGTGTTGTCAAAGTCAAAAAAGATTATTTTAGTCATAGTGTTTTATTCCTACTAAATTATAACAAGATATAATTAATTTAGAGGTATCTGTAATGAAGAAAATCAATGTCGGTGTGATCGGTTCCGGCTTTATCGTTCCGGTCTTTATCAGGCAGTCAAAACAGTTCAAGGAATATCATTTATGCGGCATCTGGGGCAGACATGAAGAAAAACTGCTCAATTTTAAAGATGAATTTGAATATGTGACCACCGATCTTGACCGTCTGCTTAATGATAAAAAGATCGATGTCATCTATGTTGCCTTGCCAAATAAACTGCATTTTGAATATGCCTATAAGGCTTTAAAAGCGAATAAAAGCGTCATCCTGGAAAAACCTTTTACCGTTGCCTATAAAGAAGCGAAGAAGCTGATTGATTATGCACATAAACATGGACTGTTTGTTTTTGAGGCGATCACGACTATTCATAATCCGTTATATCAAAAAGCGATGAAAAGTGTTGAAAGGCTTGGAGACATCAGGCTTATTGAATGCAACTTCTCACAGTATTCACGGCGCTATGACCGTTTCAGAAAAGGTGAGATCCTGCCGGCTTTTGATCCTAAGATGGCGGGCGGAGCGCTGTATGATCTCAATGTCTACAACATTCATTTTGTGACCAGAACTTTTGGAGCACCAAAGGAGGTTTATTATCATGCCAATATTGAAAAAGGTGTCGATACCTCCGGCACCCTGGTGATGGAATACAAGGATTTTAAAGCCGTGTGCATTGCGGCCAAGGATTGCAAAGCCAAAGCTTATGCCCAGATTCAAGGTGATAAGGGCTATCTGCGCTGTGAGACGACTTCAAGCATCTGCGGTCATTTTGACTGCGTCATGAACGATGGAACGATCACCACTTATGATGAAAACAGCGGCAAGGAGTTTTCCGGCTGGATCCATGAATTGAAAGAATTCAGAAGGCTCTATCTGAATAAGGATTTTGTAAAGGCAGAAGAATATAATAAACAGACACTGATAGTCGTGAAAGTACTGGAAAAGGCCATGCTTGCAGCGGGTCTGAATTATTAGAAGGGAGAAAAATATGATCAATGTTGGAATTATCGGTTCGGGTTTTATCGTTCCTATCTTTATTGAAGCAACAAAGCTGGTAAAAGGCTATCGCTATGTAGGCATAGCTTCACCGGTTGAGGAACAGCTCAAGGCTTTAAAGGAAAAGTATAAGATCACTTATTATTCAACGTACAATGATGTGGTTTTAAGCGATCCGAAGATCGATGTGATATATGTGGCCGTACCTAACGGTCTGCACTATGAGATCGCCTTAAAAGCCCTGCAGAACAACAAACACGTGATCGTTGAAAAACCGTTTACGGCCTCATATGAACAGGCCAAGGAACTGATTGATCTGGCTAAGAAGAAAAAGAAGATCATCTTTGATGCGGTCACGATGCTGCATATGCCAAACTACGCAAAGATGAAGAGCCTGTTATTAGAACTCGGTGATATCAAAATGGTCGATATCAACTTCTCCCAATATTCATCACGTTATGACAAGTTCAAAAACGGTATCGTCCTGCCGGCCTTTGACTACAGGCAGGCAGGGGGAGCTTTGATGGATCTCGGCATCTATAACATCAATTTTGTGCTGGGACTTTTCGGGATGCCCAAAACAGTCAGCTATTATCCGAATATGCTGAAGAAAATAGATACATCCGGTGTGCTGATCATGGACTATGGCCGCTTCAAGGTGAGCTGTATTGCGGCTAAAGACTGTCGTGCACCTTTGAATGTCTGCATCCAGGGTGATAAGGGCTATCTCAAATCGGATGATGCCTCAAGCGTGATCGCTTCCTTCAGACATGTTAAAAACGACGGC
>CADCOR010000288.1 GCA_902803055.1 uncultured Erysipelotrichaceae bacterium | reverse complement strand
TTGCTGGCGGCTGTTATTATCTGTCTGCTGATAGCCATATTTAATCTCTTTAATGGTGAAGGTATCAAAGGTGTATTGAGCGCGATCGAAACGTCTGGTCTTGTCTGTCTTATCATGGTGATCCTTTCGATTCCTGCTTACTATATCGTCACCAGAGTCAACAACAATAAATACACCGTCTTATTTGAGATGGATGAAAACGGCATCGATCACACCCAGATCAAAACAGATGCCGCCAAAGCCCTGGATGCTCTTACAGTATTTACCGGTATGGCTGCCAGACAGCGCACAACGACAGCGGCCGGTCTTTTATCAGCGTCCGGAGGTTCTCTGCATTCGGATTTCAGCAAAGTGAAAAAGATCAGATGCATCAGGGAAAACAACACCATCCTGCTTAGCAGTACCTTTATCCGCAATCAGGTCTACGCTGAGGATGAAGATTTTGACTTTGTATCCGGATTCATTATCGATCATTGTCCAAATGCCAGAACAGTTGATTAGACATCTGATATCATCTTCTGACATCTCAGAAGTAAAATACGTACATAATTTAGGAGAAAATTATTATGGCTGACAAAGAAAACAAGAAGATCGAAGAGAAAAAACTGGATGATGTCAATGGCGGAGGATTATTCTCTGCATATTCTGAAGAAGATTATAATCAAGCCGGTGTTGAAGTTGTAGGCTGGGGATATTTATATAATGATGGCTATAAGTTCCAGGGCAAGGAAATTTCCAAAAGAGATGCCTCCAGACTGGTGTTCTTTACCCACTATAACGGACGTCCTGCTTATACCGTGGAAGAAGCTTACGAATTCTATGATTATATGTCTACTGTCCTGGATTGAAGATTGCCTGCATATTAAAATATGTGATTTTTAAAGACGATGAAGTGATTTTATATAATTGATGAGATCGCATAAAAAACGTTGACTTTCATATTCGCTTTCAGTATCATAATATTTGCCAAGCCGCAGGGTTTGGCCTAAATGCCCCACTGCGAAGCAGGGCGCCTACATCCTCCATGCTCCTCGGGACGTGGTGGACCATATGCTCGTCGCAAAAGCGAGCACCTATATGTCGCGTAGCAGTACGCGGCACTTTTTTTAATTCGTATTTCTCAGGAGACTATACTTTATGATGCTTTCACCATCCGCATTTATCAGACAATATACCGGCAGTTCACTTGAAGAGTGCATAGCTTTGCGTGATCAGCTGATCAGCCAGCTCAAACAATTTGAAAAGAACCCTGATTATTCAAGTGATACTTTTCCCTGTCCCTTGAGCGAATATCTGGTCTGTACCGACTATCTCAAGGAGCTTTGCGATCTGATCGCTCAGAAGATCAGGAGTCATAATATATGAGCAGTTCCTATATAAATAATTTCTGCTTTGAAGCAGAGATCAGTGAATTCCTGAATCTTGATAAGCAGACATGGCTGAAGGCCATGATCGAAAACTATTGCTGTGTCACGCCCTATGATCTGGCTGATGAACAGATCGAAGCCTGGAAAGACTGTTATGATGTCCTTAAGGACGGTTTAGGAAAGATCGTTAAACTCAACAGCAGCTATGGAAAGCTGACGATCATCTTTGAATATGTGCTGTGGGATTTTGATAATGAAAACGGCGTTCGACCCGACGTGATCATCTTAAGCAAAAACCGCATCGGCATCATCGAGTTCAAGACCAGATCGATCAATGATAAGAACTATCAGTATGTGACATCGCAAGCCAAGAAGTACCGCCATCGCCTTCTGCATAACCATGAGGAGTCGCAGAACATGAAGATCGGCACGGTTGCGCTGATGACTTCCATGAAAGACTATTTTGCGATCAATGGCCGGGTCAAATGCGTCTCGCCTGACCGCTTTATTGAAGTCCGTCAGACCCTGATGGGTATCAATCCCCTGCCCCATCCGGATGTCCACCGATGGCTCAACAGCGATTACATTTTTCCGGTCAGAAAATCCTGAGACAGACTATAAGTCTGTTTTTATATTCCTTAGATGATTAAAATATATATAGTAACTCTATTTATTAAGGGGGAACGTCCATGAATAAAGAAGATTTTCTGGATGAACTGGCCAACAGGCTGTCCGGACTGCCTCAAAATGAAATCGATGAAAGAATCGCCTTTTACCGGGAGCTGATCTATGCCCGCATGGAAGAAGGACAAAGCGAGGAAGAGGTGATAGCTCAGCTTGGTTCTGTTGATGAGGTCGTTTCCAAGATCATGTCAGAATATCCTTTGACGACCCTGGTGAAACAGAAGGTTCAGCCCAAAAAGAAACTTGAAACCTGGCAGATCATCCTGCTGATCCTGGGCTTGCCTTTATGGCTGCCTTTACTGATTGCGGCATTCGCTGTCATTCTGGCACTATACATCGTTATCTGGTCGATCGCTCTGTCGCTGTTTGCGTCGAGTTTTGCTTTGGCGGGATCTTCTATCGCGTCCTTGCTGGCGATCATCGCCCAGCTGAGCGAGTTCAATTTTGCCGGAGCGCTTTTCTTTTTTGGTGCCGCACTGGTCTGTGCAGGTCTGGCGATCCTCTTATTTATAACCGGTGTTTATGCATCCAAAGCCATCATCATTCTGACCCGCAGGGTCGTCTTATACATCAAGAATTCTTTTATCGGCAAGGAGGTGGACGCATGAACAGAACTAACAGATGGCTGCTTCTTTCCTGTGCCTTAATAATTTCCGGCCTGATCATCTGCTATATTTCCTATTTCCTGCTTGGCTTTGACATCAGGAAACTCAATAATGTCAGCTGCGTCACAAACACCTATGAGATCACCGAAAGCTTCAGCAGCATCGATATTGATACCGATTCTGATGATCTCAGCTTTGTCCTTTCGCCAGATAACTCCTGCAAGGTAATCTGCTATGAAAACGAAGCTGAACCTCATAAAAT
>CADCOR010000287.1 GCA_902803055.1 uncultured Erysipelotrichaceae bacterium | reverse complement strand
ACATTGATGTATTCATCCTTGATACTTCCGCCTTTAGGATTGAGTCTGACCTTGTAGGTCGAGCCGACATAGCCGGCATAGATAGTCGTATTGCCACTTACCGTATCGCTGTCAAAATCCCATTTATTCTTAAACTGAGGATCTCTATACCAGCCCAGGAATTCATAACCCTCGGCCACAGGATCAGCCGGTTTAGCGACAGTCTTGCCGTATTCCAGGATCTGCTGCTCTACAGGATCATAGACCGCCATCTCAAAGCTGATGACATACAGTCTTGGTTTCGCAGAATAGACAGCCTTATAGGTCACGTCTTTTGATACAGCTGAAAGTTCAGGATCCCAGCCTGTAAAGGTATAGGTATAGCGCTTGTCAGCTTCTTTAGATGGCATAGCGGAACATGCCGGAACGATACCGTATTCCAGTTCCTGCTGCTCAATCCTGCTTCCATCATCGTTGACGAACAGGATATTGTATTTCCTTGTACTGGAAGTGTAATCGGCCACATAGACAACATCTTTAGTAACATCTTTGAGTCCTGCCTCACCGCTATCCTTATCTTTCCAGCCATTGAAAGTATATACTTTATCGATGCCTGGCTCTTTAGCTGGATCGGCCGGTTTCTCTATTCTCTTTGCCGAAGTTTCATAATCGTATTCGGTCGGACCCGAAATTAGACGACCGTCATCATCAACAAAGGTCACCTTATATCTGTTGATGGTTTCGGTAAACTGAGCAGTAAAGGTATAGTCCTTTGTGGCGTGCGGATGATCAACATTCGGTTGCCAGCTGCCATTGAAAGAATAACTGTACTTTTCTGTAGCTGTCTTGGTCGGCGTCACGCCATTATATTGTATTTCGGTACCATATAAAAGATCATCCTGCTTGAGCAGATTGTCGTCACCATCCAGCCAGCTGATGATGAACCTTCGATCGACCGGTTTATAGAAAGCCGTAAAGATCAGCTGATCGCCTTGCTGAGTAACTCCCCAGTCAAGGAAAGTCATCACTTTGCTTATGGTCGTCTGTTTAGGATTTTTTGGATCCGGATTTACCAATTCACTAATTTTTGTCGGTTTATCTACTGTTTGAACGATTTCTTCTTTAGAACCTTTTTCTTCATAATCATAGATGATGTCTATCCACTTGGCAGTATATAGGTCAAAGTGTTCAACATAGACGGCTTTATAGATCTGATCCTCGGTAACCGTATTAACATCAGGCTTCCAGTCATAGAAATCATAGGTCTTCCCACCGACTGTTTTGGAAGGTACTGTCGGCTTAACGATGGCTGATGGAGCAGTGCCATAAGGATATTCTTTATAGTCCATGCCATCTACCTGTATTATCTTTCCATCATCATCAACGAAGGTGATTTTATACTGTTTTGTCTGGGTCGTATATGTAGCCTTGTATGTGGCATCTCCTGTTACTTCAGCAAGCCCAGGCTGCCAGCCACTAAAGGAATAGGCATACTGCTCATCTTCAGCTTTTGTCGGATCATCATGAGATGGTGTCTTTCCATATTCGACCTTTATGACGTCGATCAGAGAATCATCATCATTGATAAACGTTATGTCATAGCTGTTCAGGGTCTGACCATAAGTTGCCGTATATACTGTGTCCTGAGTTGCCGGTACTAAAGGTTTGTCCCAGCCTTTAAAGGTATAGCTGTACTGAGCGTCCTTTTCTTTTGTCGGAGTGATGCCTGTATATTGCGGCATCTCATTGAATAAGAGAGCTGTTTCCTGCAGTCTTGATCCATCATGATTATTGAAAGTGATCTTTATCTTTTCTCCTTCTGTGACTATGACTGACGTATATGGCGAAGCTTTTTCTTCAGCGTTCTCCTTATAGCGGAAGTAATAGATACCAGGGGAAAGGCTGCTTAATACTGCTTTTGTCACATCCTGTGGTTTCGTTTCGGTGCCATCAGTCAGGACATAATAGTATTCCATATTATCGATAGGATCATTGATCGTAATAGAACCATCATTCTTTCCACGTAATGATTCATTCTGCGAAGTGAAGTTCTGCGGTGCAGACTGCTCCTTCTTGTTTACGGTAATGGTTATCTTGAATTTCAATGGATCATAGATGGAAGCGTATTGACCATCAGGAGTAAAGATCACAGAATATAAAGTCTTATCACTGTCTGATACAGCCGGGGTTATTGCAGGATCTTCAAAAGCGAAGCTTCCGCTTATTGACTTCCCATCTGTCCCCGTGACTTTGCCACCCGTAAAACTGCTTTCAGCTAAAGACTGACCGGAACTGATTGGTGCAGCGACAGGGACTTCACTCAACAGGGCTTTACCTTTTTCAATGGTCCATTCAATGCTTAAGGAAGTATCGTTATAGTTTCCTTTGCCTGTTACGGTTATCGTATATTTTCCAGGCAATGAAGCTGCAGTATCACCGCTTAATGTATAGTCTGTATCCTTTACAAGTTTCTTATCCTGCAGTGAAGGATCGCTCACCGCAACAACAGGTGTGATGTCTTTTCCTGTATAGCTGTAGCTGTCAGCATCTATCTTTAATTTGCAGTTATCTTTGAAGGATCTTGGCGAAATGCTGTAGGAGATCGAAGCGGTCACGCCAGATACGCTGATCTGTGCTTCATAATCTCCGGCATCACTCGGAGCTGCATTCAGTTTTGTGCCATTCTCATAATATTCTATGTCGTCGCTGCTGATCGCTTTGCCGGTAGCGGTGTTGAAATCATCCACGCCTGATAAGCCAGCCTGTGCACTTCCCGATCCGCCATAGACAGTTAATGTCGGTTCAGTCAATGTAAAACTGACCATGTTTTCCGGCAGGTCACAATTCTCCGCCTGACAGGTCGCAGTTATAGTCGCTCCGCTGGCTGAATAGATAAAACTGTGCTCATGAATGTAAGCCGGGAACTGTACTTTCCTATAATCAAGAGCCTTGCCCGCATTGACCTTAATATCCTCTTTTTCTTGAGTACCGGCAGTATCAGCCCAGCCTGTGCCGCTGATCGCATTCTTTACGATTCCATACATAGCTGCCTTTTGACCTGATGCAATAAGTCTGGCGTCTTCTTTGATTTCGATATTTCCATACTCGGCATTAATGCCGTAATGCTGACCGTTTGAAACAGCCTCGATCGTTCCACTGTTTATGATTATGTCATCAAAACCGTAAATGCCATCATCATTTGCGGAAGCTGTCAGTTTAACATCAGATACCGTTAAAACGTTACAGACGATGGCGTTTTCACCATCACCTGCGGCAGTAACCGTAAGGGAACCTTTGCCCTTGATCGTTAAGCTCTTATGTACAAAGATACCGCTGCCCCTGCTGCTGTTGCCGATCTGATTTTGCGTGCCTTCAGCTACGTTGATAATGAGATCCTTACGGGTAAAGATGCATTCGGTGTATGATTCACCTTCAACCGGATTTGTCCTGGTGATGATGACGCCATCAAGGGTCAGAGTATTTGTATCGGGATCATAGCTTGCCTTGCCCTGATCGGTTCCCGGGATATCATCCTTATTGGAACTGTCCACCTGTACGCCACCGACCCAGAGATCATAATTGACAACTGCCGGGAACATGACTTTCTTATAAGAAAGCGTTTGACCTGTTTTTACAGGGATTTCCTTTTTTTCCTGAGTATCTTCCCAGCCCGTTCCTTTAATGGAATTGCTGACTTTTCCATATAAGGCGACATCCGTTCCACTTGCTGTAAGGCTGACGTCCGTGCCTATCTCGATGACACCACTATCTGCTGGAACAGCTAATCCATTAGAGTTCTCACCGCTTGCAGAAGCGATGATTGTTCCACCATTTATGCTTATGTCGGCTGCATTAACGGCTGCGCTGTCATTGCCGCTTGAGCTGGCTGTTATGTTTCCATCATTTATAGTCAGTTTGCCGCCACAGATAACAGCAGCTTCATCTTCACTGGCAGAGCTTGTTTTAAGAGTTCCTTTGCCCTGAATAGTCAGATCGCCATCGACACAGATACCAAAACCGCCAGCAGCGTTACCGATGATGTTTTCTGTCACGTTTTCTAATTCTATAATCAGGCTTTTTGGTGTATAGATACATGCTTCCGCTTCAAGGCCGCCAATAAATATAAAAGGATGTGTGTCACTGACATTGGCACCTTTCAGTGTCAGCTTGGCAGGAGTTGTACCTTCTGCTGGAGTGTAGACCACTTTTCCGTCTTTTAGTACATCATCTTCATTGGCATTCGTTACCTGCACTTCACCAAGCCAGAGAGGATATTTGATTATTGTTGGGAACTCAACTTTTTTGTAAGCTGTCAGATCCTGTCCTGCTTTGCTGACTTTGATAGCTTCCTTCTTATTATCAGTCCAGCCTGTTCCGGGAACCAGATTAATAACTTTATGATCATATGCCAATAATGCCCCGAATACGCCTGAAGCTGTCAGGGTGACATCTTCTCCGATGGTGATATCGCCATTGCTT
>CADCOR010000286.1 GCA_902803055.1 uncultured Erysipelotrichaceae bacterium | reverse complement strand
TAGAAACCGCGCTTTGTTATCAGCTGCAGGTTTTCAATCAGCAGAGAGAGCAGAAGAGAAACGAAAGTCGCTTTAAGCCGGATGTATCCGCGGCGGAAGTAATCGAAAACATAAGGCAGAAGATAGCCCATCGGGACAAACATCGCGACATTGAGATAGACCTGTGAAAGATCATCAAAGTTTTTGACTTCTACATGAGAAAAAGCCGGACCGGGTCCCTGCGTGAACAGGATCTTTATGAAATCATATAATGACCGGTCGATTGCTACCGAATTGGCCAGATCCTGATAAAAGGAAATATGGATCAGATAATCATTGGCAGCTGCCCGGGAGAAGAAGGTCACATAAGCGACGCCGAGGATATAGATGATGAAAATGCCGATCAGCACAAGCTTGCGGACGTAGAGATAACGATCGGCGTCGGGATTGTCACTTAATGAATCATCAAGGCTGATGCCGTATTTCTTGGAAAGAAAACGGTCGCACAGCGGCATGAAAAACACCATGACGATCATCATGATGGTTACCAGAATAGTCGTTGTAACATCAGTGAAATGTACACCCATATCTGATTAATATTGTCTCACATTATTTGACTTGAATGAGAATTATCTTTGTTGTCTGAAAATGCATCTATTCAGAGGTAAGTGATGAAAGATATCGTAAGCGAAGTTCTGGAAGATATATTGTTAATAAGCGTGATAGAGTGATCGCTTTGCTTCAGGATAATGTTTCCATACTATAATAAATTTGCAATATATGACTTTTAAGTCAGAAAGGATCTGTTATGGAAAATAAAAATGCGGAAAGCCAGATCAACCGGAAAAAAGTTGAAGCTGAAGTAATACTGGATGATGAAGACAGAACTAATGATTTTCTTGATGAGGCAGAGGAAAAAGCTTCCCGGACATCAGGAAAGAGTTTCTTCTCCAGAAAGATGACAGTCAAGGAATTCGTCAATTATATAAAACTGTTCACTTCTTTAGTCAGAAGCTATGTGAAAAAGGAATACAGGGAAATACCTTTTGGCACGATCGTTGCGATCGTCGCTGCACTTGCCTATTTTGTCTCACCGATCGATATCCTGCCTGATTTCATTCCGGGCATCGGCTATATTGATGATGCGGCCATCGTCGCTTTCTGTTTCATGAACGTCAAGGCGGATCTTGATAACTACCGCCGCTGGGTCAAGCTTAAAAAATCGACACGGACAGATCGGGATTAGCTGATGAAGATCTCGATGTTTATCGCTGATGTCGATAATACACTGATGGGCATCAATGAAAAAAGAGTCTATTCACCAATGGGCAGGGATCTTTGTGAAAGTTTTGAGCTCATGCATGAAAAAGGGATCAGGCTGGTGATCGCCAGCGGCCGGCCTTTGTGGCAGGAACTGATGAAGCATGCGCAAGATGCAGGACTGTCCTTTCAGTTTGATATGATCATCGGCATGAATGGCGGCGAGATCTATGATCATTCTGACGCTTCGATCAGAAAATATCATCTGCTTGATGAGGAAACGATCAGAAAAGTGATAAAGGGCATGGATCATTTCGGACTGGCACCATTTATCTATCGGGAAGGCTATGAACTGTTTTCGCAAAAAGATGAGGAATTCATGGCTTTCGCCAAAAGACATAATACGCCGGTAGAGGTCTGTAAGGATATTTCAGACATGTGGGCAGAACCTACAGCCAAGATCCTTTACCGCACCAAGACCGAAGCACTCTGTGATGAGATCGAAGCCTATGGCCAGAAACTTATCGATGATAAAGTGACCTGCTTCAGGACGCAAAGGACGATGCTGGAATTTCAGTCGCCTTTGGTAAATAAAGGCTTTGGCATGAAAAAGTGCTGTGAAAGACTGGGTATAGATCCTAAGGAAGTAATTGCCTTTGGTGATGCGGACAATGATATACCGATGCTCAAGGCGGCCGGATACAGTGTTGCGGTAGCCAATGCCATGCCTAATGTAAAAGCAGCAGCTGATGATGTAACGGAATATCCGGCATTGCAGGATGGCGCAGGTCATTATCTGAAAGAAAAGATCATTCCTTTACTGCAGTAATTTATTAACACAAATATATAAAAATATGGCAAAATATAAGTACACGCTGACTTGAGAGAGCGGTTTATCCTACCATCTTGGAAAGGTGGCGTACTGAAAGGTACCACAGGTTCGAATCCTGTAGTCAGCG
>CADCOR010000285.1 GCA_902803055.1 uncultured Erysipelotrichaceae bacterium | reverse complement strand
GGGAGTTCAACATGCAGCACGAACAGTGGCTTTTGGGCTATGAAGAATATGCGATACCGGTCTTGAAAGCCATTGATCAGTTTATGGAAAGTTAAGTTAAAGCTGTATCACTTCGATGCAGTTTTATTATAGTAGCCGTTTCGATAAGCTGAAGGAGTCTTGCATGTTGCTTTCCGGAAATATTTGACGAAGTAGTTGGCGTCGAAAATGCCGACATCTTCAGCGATCTGCTGGATCGAATACTGTGTAGTCCGCAATAAGCGTTTGGCCTTAGTTATGCGCAGATCGAACAGATAAGCATTCGGTGTTTTGCCCGTTTCCTTTTTGAAGCGATTGATATAGGAAGAGACCGATAAGCCGAGATGCTGGGCACCTTTTTCGACAGTGACGGCTTCATTGTAATGCGTTTCCATGAAACTGATCGCCTGGAAGATGGCGGGAGAGTACTTTTCCTTGCGGTATGATCTGATCGCTTCAGTAAATCGATTTATCATTCTTTCGTTCTCTCTGTACATCTCTTCACGGGTCTGGCATTGTGTTATCCGGCGGCTGCTTTCGCCAGATATCTGGTCGATGACAACGGGAGGAAGTCCGGCGTTCATGGCAGCTACTCTGACCGTTGCTCTGGTGATGCCGGATGAGATCCTTGAGCCATCAGGCGTTCCGCCGACATTGGTCATGTACTTGACGTTATTGTGCAAAAGTCTGTAACTGGCAATCGCTCCATTGGCGTCCCCGAGGTAGACCTGTTCCATGAATTCTTCTTCGATGCGGTAGCGCTCATTGACGATCGTTTCATAGTTGAGTTTTGAATATTCCCAGCCTTTGCTCTGCTCTTGCCTTTCTGCTTTAAAATCGATCCGGTGAAAGTTTGTGGAATCATAGCCGACACTGTTTAAAAGTGTCCGGCATATATGCAGGACATCTCCTTCGTTAAAGAGACGATAGTTGGCCCGATAGGCTCTGAAATCAGTGATCGACATCTCATCAAGTTCATATCGCTGTTTGAGCAGTGTCATATCCGCTTCGTTCATTTCTCTGGTCAGAAAGGGACCAAGGATCACCAGCAGCTTCTCGGCTTTGATTATAGCTATATGGATCAGAAGCAGATCCTGATAGAAATTAATCGTATTGTCCTGCAATTCGCTGATCAGTTCCTTAAGAAAAGGTGCTGTGAACTGCTTCTGAAGCGGATGAAAAAAATGCCGGTCACAGAAAGATGTGAGCAAGCGGCTGCTGCTTATTATCTGGACAGGTGTTCCGGTCAATGCGTTCAGAAAGCTGCAGGCTTCATTCAATTCCATAAATCATCTCAATTTAATAATATTTTACTATTATCAATAATTATTTTCTATAATAAAGCGTTTTCATTCTGCTATTCTAAAGCTGTAAAACAAAGGAGAAATAAAGTTTTTATGGCAAAAGATTACAATGCTTTAGCTCATGCTGTCGTTGAAAACGTCGGCGGTCCGGAGAATGTTGCTTCAATCGCTCATTGTGTAACACGTCTCCGCTTCAAACTGAAAGATGACTCCAAAGTCAACAGCGAAGCACTCGCAAAGGTTCCAGGTGTCTTAAAGGTCCTCAATGCTTCCGGTCAGCTACAGGTCGTCATCGGTCAGGATGTTACTGATGCTTATGATGCAATTCTGGCTAACTACAATCTCACCGCTGGTGGTGAAGTTGCTGCTGATGCTGCTGATACAAAGGCAGATACAAAAGAAGGCAAGAAGAAGATCGATATCGCCGGTACAATGGCTGATCTCGTATCTGGTATCTTCATGCCATTCATGTCAGCATTCATGGGTGCCGGATTATTAAAGGGTGTCCTGGTACTTCTCACTACTTTCAATCTCTTAGCGAAGGATACTTCAACTTACACGATCCTCTACGCTATCGCTGATGGTACATTCTATTTCCTGCCGTTCTTCCTGGCTTACAGTGCTGGTAAGAAATTCGGTGCCAACTATTTCGTTACGATGGCAATTGCTGCAGCAATGCTCTATCCGAACTTTGCGGCTTTAAGCTCAGCAGAGAATGTCAACTTCTTAGGTATTCCTGTAACGATGATCAGCTACTCAAGCACAGTCCTGCCGATCATCGTCGCTGCCTACATTCAGTCAGTGATCGAAAAGTTCCTGAATGCCAGATTGCCAAAGGTCATCCGTTCGATCTTCGTTCCATTGATCACGATGGTCATCGTCTTCCCGCTGGTCGTCCTGATCGTCGGTCCTGTTACGGATGTTGTCGGTAAAGCTATCGCTAACGTGATCAAGGCTGCTCTTGATGCTGCTCCATTGCTCGGTGGCTTCTTAATGGCTGCTTTATGGCCGGTCATGATCATCTTCGGTGTTCACTGGGGAATGGTCCCGATCGTCATGAACAACCACGCTGTATTAGGTTATGACTATATCCTTCCGTTAACTGTAGGTACTAACTTCGGTAT
>CADCOR010000284.1 GCA_902803055.1 uncultured Erysipelotrichaceae bacterium | reverse complement strand
CATAGCAGTATCCCAGTCTCAATGCTATGTCAGCGATATTTTCACCAAAGCCATATACTTCATAATCATTGATTTCTTTTTTATACAATTTCTTATATATTTTAAAAGCTTTGTCGACGTCTTTTTCAGTGCCGTGGCCTTTCCTGTACATATCCGCCATTTTATACGTAGCCTGCGTAACCTTCTTTGCCGCTGCTTCAGAGAAGAATCTGAATGCCCTGTCATAATCAGGTTCACCCAGACGGTTGCTGTAGTAGATATACCCCAGAGCATTTGCTGCAGCACATTTGTCGATATCAAGCTCATACATCTTCAGAAGATTCTTTTCTGCTTCTTTCCAATTACATTCAAGCAGTCTGTTTCCACCATAACAACCCCAGGCTTTTGTTTTGATCGCCCATTCATTTCCTGAACCGATAAGTTCATCAAGATACTTTCTGTATGCCTTGATCTGTTCGCCGGAAGGATACCTTTCATCCGAAATGCTATCCAAATATTCGCAGAAGTAAATCTTCTGTTTGTCATCCAGATCCATTTCACTCAGAAGTTTGCCTTTGTTGTTTTCATAGATCCTGTAGCAGCCGGGGAAGTAATCCAGTTCGTCTTCTTCAAAATCAAACCATACAAGCTCATCATTTAACATGTCCCATATTGTATCGACAGTCATGTATGGTTCAACATCTTTCTGAGTGTAGACGTATTTTTCTTCGGCAAAGATCTTATGCCATGCCTCCTGTGTCCAGGTGTCAGATTTTTCTACTCTTTCACAGAAACACTTAAGATCGTTCTCATCGATCATGATGCTTTCGGAATCTACCGCAAAAGGATATTTGCCCTGTCTTGCCAACTCCCAGGATGTGACATCGAGCCGGAACAGTTTCTTTACCGTTTCCGCATCTGCACAATAGGGCTTCAGCAGTTCGATCTCGTCTTCTTTTACATATGTGCTTTTCAGCTGAGCAGAATCATCTTCATCATCGTAGACAAGCTTGGCTCCTTCCTCTACCAGACCGATCAGGCCTTCCTCTTCGTATTTCCAGAGTTCATAGGCGATCATGATCTTGCCCTGATATTTCACATACGATCCCCATTGCAGTTCATCTTCAAAATAGTTGTCGTCGTTTGGAATGATTTCAAAATCAATATCCCATGGCATTCCGAGCAATTCAAAATAGTGATGTCTTTTGCTCAGCAGGAAACCGTTTTTCTTTCCTATCTCGAATATCTCTTTGTCAATTCTGAAAAGATCTTCGGTGCTGAGTTTATCCAGACCGGTATCACAGGCACCTGTCTCCTGCAAAAGCTGCCAGGCGGTTATCTTTTTCCGCTGATTCTTTTCCAGGTATTCAATAATCTTTTTTTCATCAAGTTTCATTATTGTTTCTCCTCACCCGGTTCTTTCTGCAGGTTCTCTTCTGCGATCCTTGTTTTCATTTTTTCTACGATATCAAACAGCTCTGCATCCAGGACAAAAGGTTCGCTGAAGGCATCAATAACAATTCCTTTAAGTTTCCTGTCATTGTTCCTGGCAAGATTTATTGCATGAAGAAAATCCGTCTCTATTTTTGAAAAACCCTGTCCGTATTCGCCCATCTCTTCATCACTGGAGAATGCAGGGAAGAAGAAATCATTCCCATTCTGCAGGATATCCGGAACCATTCTGATCTGATCGTTTGTTGTCATCTGTTTTCCGACCATTAACGAAGGATCGCCATCGGTCTCTTCGATCATCTTTTCCACTGTGGCCTGATCGGCCTCTGATAAAACGGCAGTGCATGGGATCCATACATCACTGTCCCTGAGCATCTCCAGTACATCGAAAAGATTGTTTTCGTTTCTTTCGCTGTTGAACCTTCTGATCGCATCCCTTAACATCTGACCGCCTGCCAGATCTTCTTTTGTGATAACTGCTGTCGGATTCATATCGCAGACACAGATCACCTTGTCGTCTTCTGTCTTCTGGACAAAGAATCCGATCGTATCGCCCTGATGATATCCGAAATCCTGGTATGGTTCATTTAGAAGTTTCCCGATGATCACATGGTCACCAAGCCCTTCTATCCTTGCCCAGCATGCCTCGACCTGATTGCCTTGCTTATTCAGATGTACCTGTACATCATCGATACAGAAAGGGTCTCTTGATTCATCAAGAAAAGACATGGATCTGCTTTCTCGAATTTCTTCGTTATCTTCATAATTGCTGGTGATCGAGTCTATGATCTGTCTGTTTGCCGCATAGATCTCATCTTTGTTTTTCAAAGCAAATCCTTCTGTCTCGTTTATTGCTTCTGCTTTTATGAAAACTCTGCTTTCTTCAGGCCGGTCATTGAATATCTGAAGCTGATCGTTGCGGATGCTTGCCGTACTGAGCACTTCGAAGCGGAATCCTGTTTCGTGATCTATATAACCGTAGGTCACGATGCTATCAGCTTCATCGAAATACTTAAAATCAGATACTGCAGATCCTGCAACGATGATCGGGAACAGAACAAACTCGTGATAGAAAGGCCTGTGTCCTATCTCTGAATACTTCATTTCTTTGTCTCCTCATAATCAATTCTCTCTTTTATTTTCCTGAAGTTTCTGTTT
>CADCOR010000283.1 GCA_902803055.1 uncultured Erysipelotrichaceae bacterium | reverse complement strand
GACGATGACAAACAGTTTATTTTCGACTTTGGCCACGCACTGGAGTGGGTGATGCTGAAAAGATATGCAGCTCTTAACGGCTACAAGTATCTTACCTACATCGATTATTTTGTCCTGGTAAGATCGTCAAAGGATGTATCAGCTACTGATTCGTGTTTCAGAAAGGCTCAGGAGAACCTTTATTCCTTTGTCACAAGAGACAGGGATCAGGCCGAAAATCTTCTTGCTCACATTTCAAAGACCTATCCCGACTCGTTTATTGTCGAACAGGAAAGCAACGATCCCAAGGACGTGCGTGACATCACACCTGATGAACACGCCAGATACGACAGTCAGGGGATCGTGTGCGTAGATCGCAGACAATACGTCAATCCCAATTACCCGTCAATGATCGGCGATATGGATGGACTGTGTCTGCCTCCTGACGGCACCAGGCGCGGGCTTGAGTGCAAGACCTATACTCACAAGGCACCAAAAGGCTGCTTTACCTCAGGGGTACTTGGCGAAACAGGCACGATCAAGAATGAGGAATACTATTACCAGGTTCAGCATTACATGGCGGTATGCAACATCGACCGCTTTGACATCCTGGCCTGCTGCGGGAATACACCGGATGATTTCACATGTACGACTGTCTATCGCGACATCGATTTCGAGAAATATCTGTGTGAGAATGCGCAGGAAGCCTGGGAAAGGTATGTTGAGAATCTGGAAGAAGTGGAAGTAACGGAATTGTCCGAAGATGCCCATAAGAACCTGATCAGATCGATCACACCTGAAGAGGTTCATGAGGAAATGGTGGAGATACCGTCTGGACTACTTGAAAATCTTGAAAAGATCGAGAAGATCAGCGAGAGGATCAAGGCCAAAAACGACGAGATCAGTCAGCTTGAAGAACAGGTCAGACTGCTTCAGCTTCCGATCGAAGAGTGCATGGCGGCCAACACCAGAGGCTACATGGTCACCGATCACGACTACGATTACGAGTTCAGGTTTGCTCAAGGTGCCGGCAGATCTTCATTTGATCAGAAAAGGCTCAAGATCGAACTTCCGGATATCTGGGAACGCTACAGACAGCAGCCCAAACCGGGTGATCGCAAATTCAGTTTCTTCCGCACCAAGAAGATAGAGAATGTCTGAGGTGAATCATGACAAGGATATTGTGTCGGTTTTCCAAAACCTATAATTCCACCAGAAGGATCACTGATTCATTCTGCATCTATTCTTCAAACGATTTTTCCAACATGCCTCCGGAAGTTGCCAAAGCCAACAGATCCGGAAGTGCTGTCGTCAAGGTCGTCGGCAGGAATCTGCCAAGACTCTCCGACTGGACGATCGCCTTTGAAGGAGCCTGGAGATATTCAAAAAAATACGGTCATACGCTGTTTGCCGACCGCTATGAGCTGATCTCTCCATCAACCCTTAAAGGCATAGTCAGATTCCTATCATCGAAGACCTTTCCGGGTATCGGTGAAAAGACGGCCGAAGCAATCGTTAAGGAATTCAAAAACGAGACGCTGGATGTGGTCGAGAAGAAACCGGCTCTCTTATTGAGAGTGCCGGGAATCAGCCTCGACAGGATGAACACTATCAGTGAATGCTATCAGAGAAATATAGCTTACTCAAAGCTGTGCTCCTATCTGGCGGTCTTCGGCGTTGGCGATCACGCTGTTTCACGCATCTATGAATCGCTCGGTGACAGATCTCTGGATGATATCAGGGCCAATCCCTATATTCTCCAGGAAGTCAAGGGAGTAGGTTTCAGGACCTGCGAAAAGATAGCCAGGAGTGAAGGCATAGCTCTTGATTCCTATATAAGGATGGAAGGGGCAGCCAGAGAGATCCTGCTGTCAGATTCTGAATACAGCGGCAACACGTTCATGCTGTACGAGGATTTCGAAAAGAAGTCACTCGACCTGCTGAACAATGCGCTCGATCCGGCTCCGGTCTCGGAAAAAAGATTCCGGGAGTATATCAGATCGGCCGCAGCTGCAGATAAACTCGTGTTCAGAGGAAAGAGGTACATATTCCTTAAAGAGTACGACGATGCCGAAGACTACATATCAGGAAAGATCGGAAGGTTTCTTGATGAAGCCAACTGTCTTGGTCTTCAGGTATCAAGGGTAAGCCGCGTGCTTGATGACTACTGCAGAAGCTCTGATATCGACTTTACCGAGAATCAGAAGACAGCCGTAATCAGATCACTGATGGCACGTTTAAGTATCATCACCGGCGGACCGGGAACAGGGAAAACCACGATCCTGAAAGCGATCATTGCGGTATTCAGGCTGCTGCATCCCGATTATGAGGTCACACTGCTTGCGCCAACCGGCAAAGCAGCCAGAAGAATGTCTGAAACGACCGGTCACGAATCATCGACGATACACTCCAAGCTGCAGATCTATGATGACTTCAAGACCGCTTCATGCGTTATTGAACCGGGGCTAGTAGTCGTTGATGAAGCTTCAATGATCGATACGCTGCTCATGGACAGGCTGATGAAGTCTGTCAGCAGCAGGGAGAATCAGATCATTTTTATCGGTGACATCAATCAGCTTCCATCCGTGGGGCCTGGTCAGATACTCAAGGATATGATCGGTTCCGCAAGGATCCCAAAATCCGAACTGACCGAGGTCTTCAGACAGACCGAAGGTGCATCGATCATCGATAATGCCAACAAAATCAACTGCAATCAGAACAACCTCGTCTATGACAGCAGTTTCGAGCTGGTCTCAGTCCAGAATGAAGAAAGAGCTCTGGAAAAGATCAGGAACATTTACGCAGCAGAGACAGCAAGGTACGGAATAGACAACGTTGCCTTGCTCTCCCCGCTCAGAAGAACGCAGAACAGGTTCAAGGTGGTATCCGACAGCCTCAATTCAGTCCTGCAGAACGAGATCGTTCCTTCTGGTGTCTTGTCGGCAACGTTTAACGGTACCGAATACAGGCTGGGGGACAGGGTACTGCAGTGGCGAAACACCAGGCTTTCATCAAACGGGGATATCGGAACAGTTTCTGATATCACCCAGACAGATGACGGAGTATTTGTCAAAATCATCTGGGAGAACGGTACGGTGACGGAAGAATCCAGAGAATCGATGAGCGACATCACACTGGCCTACGCCATTTCCATCCACAAATCCCAGGGATCCGAATATGACTGCTGCATCATTCCGCTGTTATCTGACCAGATATGCAGACTTTTTCAGAAAAATCTTCTCTATACCGGCATCACGCGAGCAAAGAAGAAGATCATTCTGGTCTGCGATGGAAAGAAGGCACTGAACTACTGCATCTCCAACAGCAGGGAGACAAGAAGAAATACCTTGCTGTTGCAGAGAATCAAATCTGACGCAACGAAAAATCCTGGCTCTGTTTGATGATCATCTGACAGGGCCAGGTGCCCGGAGTCCATCGGATCGATTCGGGGCGTGACTGAAATATCAGTCTGGAAAGCATTTTTGCGAGTACCTTAATATCAAGAACAAAAGCAGAGTACAAAAAGAAGATAGCAAAAATCTGAAGAAAATGATCTATCAGGCGGATGATAGTCTTTTTGGTATGTGCAGAATATCCGAATCAAAAAGAAAAGCAAAAGCAGAAAACAGCAAAAATCCTGAGGTAAAATGTGGCAGCAGATCCTTGTTTCATGAAGAAATTTTTTCTTTCCGGACATATAGAAAATACAGAGATATCTGTATTACTTTTTTGAGGTGGTGTCATGATCTTGAGCCTGAACTAAGGCACTATTCACTATGCAGAAAATATGTAGGCCCTTTCTTGAAGGACTGCAGGAACAGGGGCTTATCCATCAAGACAACTTCAAACTACAGAGTTGCGCTGGTAAAGCTGTATGGTTTTTCTCCTAAAGATTTCAACATGAAGAAATTGTATGGCCGGACTGTTAATGTTGATGAATTTCGCAAGTATCGCTTTTTTTCAGAAGAAAATAAAAACTGGTTTAAGTACAGCAAGCTCACCACATTCTTAACATGTACAGGATTGCGAAAAAACGAAATAAGAAACTTAAGAGGTTGCATGCTTGTATATAAAGGAGGTGATTATTATATTCACGTGACAGTCGGTTCAAAAGGAGGAAGAGAAAGATTTGCAAGGATAATAGGAACAAAAGAAGAGAAGGAAAAGGTAATAAAGATGATGAGAGACGCAGGTGAACAAAAAGTGTTCGAAGCAATACCTGAAAGATATTCCTATCATATTTTGCGATCTATTTACGCATGCCGATTCATAGATCTGGTTGCTGCCAACACGGAAAATATACGAGAAAAAGATAAATATCATTTTAAAGGTGATGCAAAAGGATACTGCGTAGACAGAAGAGGAATGAAGGAGGTTTCAAAATCTCTTGGACATAATCGAATAGAAGTTATAAGAAACTATTTCCGCAAGGTTTTATTCAATGGAACAATCAACAAAACCGG
>CADCOR010000282.1 GCA_902803055.1 uncultured Erysipelotrichaceae bacterium | reverse complement strand
CCAAGTACATCAGCCTGCCTTACAAGATCAGGCATGAGAATCCATATTATAAGCTGATCAGCCACGATAATGAGATGGATGATTTTGCGGAAGAACTGCGCATACTGTATGTAGCCATTACCCGCGCTAAAAATGCGCTTTATGTTGTCAATGCCCGCAAGGATGATTGTGAAAAGTATGAGCTGACATATGAAAGTCTGTATGATAAGTCACAGACCGACTGGATCAAAACGGCAATCAAGGATGCACCGGATGAGATCAGCGCGATGCTGGAGATAAAAACCTTAAGTGAAGCTGAGCTTGCGGAACATTCACTAAGCAGCCAGCAGCTGGAACAGAAACAGTTTAAGTTTGAAAGATATGCGGATGAGGAAAACCATCATCAGCAGCTGGAAGTATTATCACCAAGTTCCCTGGAGAAACGTGATATCAGTCATCTGGATTTTACAAAAGGTTCGGGATCGCAGCGCGGTACTTTAATGCATGCGGCAGTCGAACTGCTGGGCATCAGAAAGATCGAAAGAAAAGATTTTGAAAGCCTGCCTTATGATCTGTCTGAAGAGGATAAGACGAAGATCATGGCATTCTATGATGATCCGTTTACGCTAAGCATCTATGGCAATCAAAACGAACACGAGTATCCGTTCATTGCTTATGAAGAAGGTAAACTGCTCAACGGGGTGATCGACCTGCTTTCGATCGGTGAAGAGGTACTGGTCATCGATTTCAAATCAGACAGAAATACTGACAGTGAAAAACTGCTGTCACGCTATGCGATACAGCTGAACAATTACCGGAAGATCGTGAAAAAGAAATATCCGGATAAGAAGATCAGAGCTTTGATATACAGTTTTGAACTGTCTGAATATATAGAAGTGGAGGAAGAATAATGAACCAGATCAAATGTCCCAACTGCGGCAAGGAATTCACTGTTGATGAACTGTCCTATAATTCAATCGTCAAGCAGATCAGAGATCACGAGTTTGCTGAAGAGCTGAAGAAGAAAGATGCCGATTATCAGGAAAAACTAGACAGTGCAATCGCTTTAGCATTGGAAAAAGAACGTTTAAGCCAGACTACAGAAAAAAATGAACTGCAGGCAACAATACAGAGTCTTAAAGCTGATCTGGATAAAAACAGCAAGGAAGCCGAGCTTGATAAAAACAAGGCTTTGGAAGAGATGCGGGAAAAGCTCAATCAGTATGAGAATGACAATATCCGCCTGAAACAGCAGCTTGACGGCATTGATGAAAAGATGAATATGAGCATCGAAAAAGCCATCAGCGATGAAAGACTGAAATTTCAGGAAGAACTAAGCAGAAAAGATAAGGAACTGTCCGATCTCAATGGCCAGCTCAATACGATGAGCGTTAAAGCTGATCTTGATCTGAACAATGCGGTCAATGAACAGAAGAATATTCAAAGCAGTATGAAACAGGAATATGAAGCCAGGATCGCTGCCGATAATATCCGTTATGAAAACGAGCTCAACCTGGTCAAGGATGAGCTGGAAAGAGTAAAAGAACACAAACTCGCCTTAAGTACCAAAGGTGTTGGTGAAGATCTCGAACAGTATTGTCTGATGGAATTCAACAAGGTCAGAATGAGTGCCTATCGCAATGCGAGCTTTGAAAAAGACAATACGGTTACCGGTGGCACCAAAGGCGATTTCATCTTCCGTGATTATAATGACGGTGTCGAATATATCTCGATCATGTTTGAGATGAAGAATGAAGCGGAAAACAGCCGGAATCATCAGACCAATGAACAGTTCTTTAAGAAACTGGATGAAGACCGCAGAAAGAAGAACTGTGAGTATGCGGTACTCGTATCAATGCTGGAACAGGACAACGATTATTACAATCAGGGTATCGTCGAAGTATATCAGTACGAAAAGATGTATGTGGTGCGTCCCAATATGTTCCTCAATATCATTTCATTATTGCGCAATGCTGCCCTGGATATCGTCAGTACCAAACAGGAACTTGAGAATGCCAGAGCGACCAATATTGATGTGAATACCTTCAAATCGACAGTCAGTGACATCATCAGCAAGGTACAGACACACAATAAGAATGCGACAGCACAGTTTGAAAAAACCATCAAATATCTGGATGAAACGATCGATAGTTTGAAAGATGCCAAAGAAGCATTGCTGCTGGCAGGATCGCATCTGAGCAAGGAAGAAAAGAAACTGCTGGAACTGGAAGACACGAAACTGCTGACAAAAAAAGCACCTAAAGTAGCACAGATGTTTGCTGCTGCTGATGAAGACAATGTCGTCGAAGGATAATGAAAATATTTTCAGAAAAAAAGTTTGAAAAATATATTGAAATACTGAAAATGATAAGTTAGAATAAAGAAAAGCTTAGAAAAGAAGAGTAAGCTGACTGATGAGCGTAGAGAGTCTCTGTCTGGTGAAAAGAGATGTTGGAGGTCAGGTGAACATGGTCTTGGAGCTGCCGGTTCGATATTAGAGCTGGACGTGATGCATACGTTATAATGCTAGGATATGTTTGTATCTGAAGAAGGTGTAGCAATACACGAATTAAGGTGGTAACACGATTTATAAGTCGTCCTTAGGGGCGGCTTTTTTGTTTAAAGCCTGGATGGATACAAATATTAATGTAATAAGGAAGGAGAAAAACGATGAAAAAAATTATTACATTACTGCTTGTTTTACTCACATTATGTGCCTGCGCAGGTCAGAAAGAACCTGAACCAGCAACCGATGGCGGCGAACCAGCTCCGGAAAAAGTGACGATCAAGGTCGCCTGCTCACCGACTCCGCATGCCGAGATCCTGGCTGAAGCAAAACCGATCCTGGCCGATTTAGGCGTTGATCTGGAAATCGTTGAATTTGAAGATTATGTACAGCCTGTAGAAGTTGTTGAATCAGGTGAAATCGATGCCAACTACTTTGCCCATGTTCCATATCTTGATAACTACAATGCTGAACATGGCACAACTCAGACAGTTGTCGGTAAAGTTCACTACGAACCATTCGGCATCTATCCGGGCAAGAAGGCTTCTTTAGAAGAACTGGCTGATGGTGATGAGATCCTTGTTCCAAACGATGGTACAAATGAGACCAGAGCCTTACTGTTATTACAGGACAATGGTGTGATCACTTTACCGGAAGGTACAGGTGCTGATACGATCGTTACAGTCAATGACATCACTTCCTATAACGTCAACGTCAAGATCGTTGAAGTAGAAGCAGCCCAGATCGCCAGATCAAAAGATGATGCAGCCTTAGTCATCCTCAATGGCAACTATGCTTTAGCAGCAGGTCTGAATGTCGCAAAAGACGCAATCGCTTTTGAAAAATCTGATTCTTCTGCAGCCAAGACTTATGTCAACGTTGTAGCTGTCAAGGCCGGCAACGAAAATAACGAAGCAATCAAGACTCTGGTTTCTGTTCTTTCTTCCCAGACTATTCAGGATTTCATTGAAAAGAAATACGAAGGAGCAGTTGTTCCGTTTGAAGAGTAAGCTAAATGGCTAAACTGATTAAAGTATCAAATCTATCGAAAACATTTGAAAGCAAGGCTGGCGTTGTTGAAGCACTCAATGACGTCAGCTTTGAAATTGATAAAGGTGAGATCTTTGGTATCATCGGTCTTTCCGGAGCGGGCAAGTCTACTCTGGTGAGATGCCTCAATCTGTTAGAAAAACCCAGCAGCGGTGAAATCATCATTGACGGGGAAAACATGATGGATCTCGATGGCCGGAAACTGCGTCTGAAGAGAAGAAAGATCGGCATGATTTTCCAGTCCTTCAATCTGCTGATGCAGGACAGTATCCTGGCTAATGTCTGTTTCCCGATGGAGATCGCCGGTGTAAGCAGAAGCGAAGCAAAGAAAAGAGCACTGGAATATCTCAAGATCGTCGGTCTGGAAGAAAAGGCCAAAGCCTATCCTTCCCAGTTATCCGGCGGTCAGAAGCAGCGTGTAGCGATAGCGCGCGTTCTGGCTTCCGAACCAGAGATCCTGCTTTGCGATGAAGCAACGAGTGCCCTTGATCCGGAGACGACCAAGTCGATCCTCAATCTGATCAAGGATATCAACAGAAAATACAACATCACCGTTGTGGTGATCACCCATGAAATGGCGGTCATTCAGGAGATCTGCAATCGCTGTATCGTCTTGGAAAACGGCAGGCTCGCCGAAGAAAATACGGTCGAAGAACTGTTCCGTCATCCAAAGACCAATGCGGCAAGAAGACTGATCTTCAATTCGACCAATCAGGTCCGTTCGATGAATTCCGGCAAGATTATCCGTATTGCCTTTGAAGAGGCCAATACGACCGAACCGGTCATTGCCAATCTGATTCTGGAATTCAAAAAACCGGTCAATATCTTGGAATCAAACATCTCGTCCATCAATGGCACTTCACGCGGCCAGATGATGGTCCAGCTGCCGGATGATGATAAGCTGGCTGAAAAAATGATCGCTTATCTCAAAAAGAATGAGTCCATCAATGTGGCGGAGGTAAGTGATTATGAGTAATGCGGAAATCATGATGATCATTAACGGCATCGGTGAGACACTGCTGATGGTGTTTGTCTCGACTTTCTGCGGCTATATCTTCGGCTTGCCGCTTGGCATAGCTCTGTATATGAGCGACCGCGACGGCATCAGGCCTAACAGCATTCTCTATAGAATACTTGATATCATCGTCAATATCGGCCGCAGTATTCCGTTTATCATCCTGCTGATCCTGATCATTCCTTTTACCAGAATGCTGGTAGGCAAATCCTATGGTACAGTGGCGACGATCGTTCCTTTAACAGTTTCAGCTATACCGTTCATCGGACGTATGGTTGAATCAAGTCTGAAGGAAGTCGATAAAGGCGTGATCGAAGCGGCTCAGTCCATGGGCGCTTCTGATCTGCAGATCATCACTAAAGTACTGCTCAAGGAAGCAAGACCGTCTCTGATCAATGGAGCGACGATTGCATTAGGTACGATTGTCGGCTATTCAGCCATGGCTGGTACAGTCGGCGGCGGCGGATTAGGAGACATCGCTATCCGTTACGGTTATTACCGCTATGAGACCGATATCATGCTGGTGACGGTGGCGATCATCGTCATTCTGGTCCAGCTCTTCCAGTTTGCCGGTAGCAGACTGTCAAAAGAGATGGATAAACGCAAAAACTGATGGAGAAAGAGATCTATCTTAAATCAAAAAGAGGCAGCTTGATCCACGCCTATGCTCAAACAGCTGAAGGGAAAGGCGGCCTTGTGGTATTTGCTCACAGCTTCAAAGGGGAAGCCAATGAAGATGACCGATATCGCCGGCTTGCTCAAATGCTAGCAGAGATCGGCGTTTATTCGATCCGCATGGAGTTTCCCGGTTCGCCATTTGCCTTTGAAGATGATCGTGCCTATTGCCTTTCAAACTGTCTTGATGACATGGAAGTATGTGCTGAGCATATGCGCACAAACTATGAGATCGCTGAAGATCATCTGGGTCTGGTCGGTTACAGTATGGGTGGCAGACTGGCGTGCCTATTTGCCATGAAACATCCGGAATACAAGACTCTGGTCCTGTGGGCACCCTGCAACATTGTCTATGGTCTAGAAGATGATTTCCTGGAACAGAATGTCGGCATGATGAAAAAAGAAGCTGACGAAAAGGGCTCTATAAACTTCTATGATATCTTTCATAAACAGACTACTGTATTTCCGGCAGAGTTCGTTTATGATCTTCTGGATCAGAGAATAAAAGGCTTCAAAGATTTCCCGGGAAACATTCTTATCGTTCATGGTGACAATGATATAACCGTTGATGTGAAAGAAAGCATCAGTTTATACAATGATCTTGATAAATGCAGCGAAAAGAAACTGGAGATCCTGGAAAAAGCTGATCATGGCTTTGGCCTGTGGGATGGCAGGATCAGCGATAATGAGAAACTGATCGAACACAGCTTCAGTTTCTTAAAAGAATATCTGTAAAAATGTATGCGTTTTCATCAGGATAATCTATTGATGATGAAAACTATTGATGTTAAGATAATTACGTCCATAAAGAGAGGCGGAGAGACAAGCTCTGTGAAACCTCAGCAACCTTATAAAGGTGCTAAAGCTTGTACGATGGGTGAAAAGAATAAAAGAAGCCCGTTGTATTAATGGGCTTTTCTTAATAAAGGATAAATAGGGGGAAAAATATGAAAAACGATTCAGTAAAAAAGGTTGTTGCGACTGGTGTTGGTGCTGCGCTGTTCTTCGTGCTGGCAAGATTCGTAGCTATTCCAAGCGGAATTCCTAACACGAATATCACTTTCCAGTATGCTGCACAGGCAGTGTTTGCTGTACTGTATGGACCGGTTGTTGGCTGTCTGTCAGGCTTTATCGGTCACGTGCTCACTGACATGTCCTGGGGCGGTGTCTGGTGGAGCTGGGCATTTGCCACTGCTGTCTATGGTCTGATTGTTGGTGCTTTTGCCGACAAGATCAATGTCAAAGATGGTGACTTCCTTAAGAAGGAAGGCATTACCTTCGTCTTAGCCAATCTGATTGCCAATGTTGTTGCCTGGGGTATTGTTGCTCCGATTGGTGATATCCTCATCTATAAAGAGCCGGCTGATCTGGTCTTCACACAGGGTCTGGTTGCCGGAGCTGGTGACTTCTTATTTGCTGTCCTCATTGGCGGTTTACTGCTTTACGGATATTCAAAGACAGTTGCCAAGTCTGGTTCTTTAGACAAGGAATAATAATCTAAGATATCAATTAAACATGAAACGATTCTGCTGCTCAGGATCGTTTTTTGTATATTGCCATGCCTGAGGATTATTTTTTCTAGTATAATCAAATAGTGGAACCGATAATTTCTTTTAAAAACTTTACATTTCAGTACAGAACACAAAAAAAGCCAACATTAAAGGATATCAGCCTTGATGTATATCCCGGGGAAAAGATTCTGATCTGCGGAGCCAGCGGCTCTGGCAAATCAACCATGGGAAACTGTATCAATGGCCTGATTCCTTTTTCATATAACGGAACCATAAGCGGTGAGCTGACTGTTGATGGAATCAATACCAGTAATTCTTCAATCTTTGAATTATCAACGATCGTTGGTACCGTTCTGCAGGATCCTGATGGCCAGTTTGTCGGTCTGACCGTTGGCGAAGATATTGCCTTTGCTTTAGAGAATGACTGCGTTGAGACGGAAAAGATGAGGCAGATGACCTATGATGCAGCCTGCCAGGTCGATATCCAAAACCGTATGAAAAATTCGCCATATGATCTCTCCGGCGGTCAGAAGCAGCGTGTTTCCATGGCGGGTGTCCTGGTGGATAAAGTCAAGATCCTTTTATTTGATGAACCATTAGCCAATCTTGATCCGGCTACCGGCAAGGGAGCTATCGAGCTGATCGACACGATCAAGAAAATGACCGATACCACCGTCATCATCATTGAACATCGTATCGAGGATGTCTTATGGGAAAAGGTCGACAGGATCATTCTGATGGATGATGGCATGATCGTCTCCGACAGCAAGCCGGAAGATCTTTTAAGAAGCTCACTGCTGTCTGAATATGGCATCAGGGAACCTTTATATCTGACACAGCTGAAATATGCAGGCACTGATGTCAATGAAGTCAAAGGAATCGATAATATCAAAACGCTGGAGCTTTCAAGCAATGATAAAAAACTGATCCGTGACTGGTATGCCCGTCAGGACAAACCGCAGCTCATTAACGATAATCCATATGTGCTGGAAGTTGAAGGACTTGATTTTGCCTATGAGAATTCAGAACAGATCCTGTATGATATCAACTTCAAAATAAAAAAAGGGGAAATGCTGGCGATCGTCGGCAGAAATGGTGCCGGCAAATCGACGCTGTGCAAGCTGATCTGTGGCTTTGAAAAAAACAGCAAAGGCAAGATCATATATGAAGGCAAAGATATCAGCAATGATTCGATCAGATCAAGAGCTTCGGAAATCGGCTATGTCATGCAGAACCCGAATCAGATGATTTCTCAGGCAATGATCTTTGATGAAGTTTCCTTAGGCATCAGGAATATCGGCTTAAGTGAAAATGAGATCAAGGAAAAAGTCTATGATGTTCTGAAGATCTGCGGTCTTTACGAATTCCGTAACTGGCCGATCTCGGCTTTGAGTTTTGG
>CADCOR010000281.1 GCA_902803055.1 uncultured Erysipelotrichaceae bacterium | reverse complement strand
TGACTATGATGATATCTCTTCCTATACTCAATATGAGCTGGCCTTGGCTGAAGGCTACAGCAAGCAGGAAGCACTTGCAGGAGTTCATAATTTCTCCAGAGACAATTGCCGGACGCCGATGCAATGGGACGATGGCGAATTTGCCGGTTTCAGCAAGGCGAAACCATGGCTGGCCGTCAATGATAACTACAAAGAAGTAAACGTAAAAAGTCAGGAAGAAGACCCATCTTCAGTGCTTAATTTCTATCGGGAATTAAACAGATTAAGAAATAAACACCAGGCACTGATTAAAGGCAAGTTCAGATCCTATGAAGATGAAAGTGATGAAGTCTTTATCTTTGACAGGACAGATGAAGAGGAGACGATCAGGATCCTGCTTAACTTCATGGACTACGAAGTAAAGATCGATCCAAAGTATGAAGATGATATGGATCTGCTGTTATGCAGTGAAGAGGATCACGAAAAAGGCAGGCTGAAACCTTTAGAAGCATTGCTGATTGTAAAATACAGGTAAAATGGCTTTACAGAAATGTGTAGAGCCTTTTTTGTATGATATTCTATTCTTAGAGGCTTATAGACAGACAATCAGGAAGCATGGCGAAAAAGAGATTTTTTAATAGCGAAGGAGCGATCAGCTGATGTTTGCGCCGAATATGCAATCCATCTATATATCAAACGGGGTGGGCATCTTTATTCTGGTCATTCTTCTGATCGTTTCCAGAACCAAGATCCTGCGCTATCGGATTGAAGACCGCATCTACACGATGCTGTGTTTTGGAGTGATGCTGGGCTGTTTCTTTGAAGCTTTTTCCTATACGATCGATGGCAGGCTCTTTCCCGGTTCGATCATCTTGAACTACATCGCCAATACCTATCTGTATTCCTTCAATCTGATATTGTCACTGACGATGGTCTTCTATGTCGATCTGTGTCTGTATGATAATCCAGCCCGTCTTTATAAGCATTACACGATGCAGAAGATCGTGGCAGTTATCATGCTTTCGCTGAACATCGCCAATCTGTTTTATCCGATCATCTACACTATCTCGCCAGGCAATTCCTATGCGCGTCTGCCCTTCAGTTACAGTTTCTATGTGGCGATCCTCTTTTATTTTGTTACAGCATATCTTGTTGAAAAGAATTACGAAAAACTCAACGGCACCCGTTCCTTCTTTAACATCAGCGCCTTTCTGCTTCCGATCGGTATCGGAACCGGTCTGCAGTTCATGTACTATGGACTGTCTTTAGCTTGGCTTTCCTGCGCTATCGGTCTGACAGGCTTATATATGATGCAGCAGAACGAACTCGCTTATGTCGATCCGCTTGTTGATACCTATAACCGCCAGTATCTCAATAACGTTTTATCCGCGTGGATCAACCGGAAGAATCGCTTCTATGGAATCATGATCGATATCGATCACTTCAAACAGATCAATGATACTTTTGGGCATTCGGAAGGTGACCGGGCACTCAAGACTGTGACTGATATCTTAAGAGCTTCCAGACAGGATAATGAACTGGTCTTCCGTTTTGCGGGTGATGAGTTTATCGTCTTAAAAAGAAGCGACGTTCAGAATGGCATGGATGATTACATCAATGAAGTGGAGCGCAGACTGAAGGAATACAACGCTGTCAGTCAGAACTATAAGCTTTCCTTATCCTATGGAGTGAGTTACTTTGAAGATGCCGACCTGGATGCCTTTATGAAAGAGATCGATACGAAGATGTATGAGATGAAGGCGAGTCATCATGAAGATATCCTGAAAGATTCTTAAAGAAATAAATACAGATTAAAACGACAAAAAAGCCCCGTGAGTGTGACGGAGCTTTTTAACTGTTGTGATGTTTCTTCTGTTTTCTGATCATGTGATGACGGATGATCTTGCCGTCTCTGACTTCAAAGCGCATCTTGGCTTTGTGATTTTCGATCTTGAAGATGGCGCTTGGATTTTCCGGATCAGACATATCGACTTCCTTGAAGTAGATGTGATATTTTCCGATATCAAAATCCTCATCTTCCTGCAGCAGCATCTTCTTGGCCAGGCTCACACAATAGCTTCTGAATTCCTCTTGTGACTGTTCAGCTTTTTCTTCTTTGCTGCCTTTGATGACGATATAAGCTGTCATAGCCGTTAACGGTAAAAAGAATATAAGTTTCCACATAATTCTGACTCCACTCTATTTTACCTGTTTTTGTTTCAAAATCACAATCAGAAGATCAGTCTGCTGTCTCCTGCTTTGAAGCATCGTCATTCTTGCGGCTGACCCGGCGGTTCTTGGCATGAGCGCTGCCGGAGCTGGCTAAAGTTATGGCAGCGATATAGAAGCAGAAGAAGCTGATGACGTATAAGCGCACATCAAAGCCGATCAGTTTATTGATGATCCAGAAGACACCGGAAACAAACAGCAGCAATGACCCTCTGAAGGTCCGGCCTGGAAAGACGTAGGAAGAACAGACCAGAGCCAAGCCCGAGATCGCGTAGATAATCGCTAACCCTCTGCTCAGATCGAACTCTCCCGGGACCTTGACGATCGCAAAAACTGATAGTAAGGATAACAGGATCCACACAAGCAGCTGCATGCGGTCAGGTCGATCTTCAACGACGTAGTTATAGGTAAGCAGGATGTTGACGATCACAAAGATCGATCCGCCGAAAAGATCTGAGTAATTTAGGACGATATCTCCCAGGCACAGTACGAAGATCGCAAAAAGGATCATCTTATGGAAGCGGTCTTTTCGGCGCCGATAGCCATAGAAGGCAATAAGCAATAACAGGATGGAGATGATGATCTCATAAACGGTCATGGTCGAATCCGGTGTATTATATAGGATCTTCTCGAGTTCCTTGATCATGATCAGCATCCAGATAAGGAAGAAGCAGACGATCGGCAGCGGACGGAAGCGGGTGTCGGCTGCGATCACTCCTCTTTTCTTCAGATGGACATGACGCAGATATTTGACAGTGAGCGTGATCAGGAAAACAGCGAAAAGCAGCAGAATAAGGGAAAGCATATACAGAAACATGATGATGTCACGCCAGGAAGCAGAATTGTTGTTGCGGTAGACAAAATCAGCGAACTGCGAACTGGAGAGATAGGTATCCGGATTGAAGACAGACATTTCCGCTGAATCCGGAACACTGATATAACGGGTCTCTCCGCCTTGCAGCACGGCGATATCGATCGTGTTGCCGACCTTGCCGCTGTAATGGGCCAGAGTGGTCATGGTTGGCGTCTGCGTAGAGGTCTTGCAGCGGGCGATCATGACATCGATCTTCTGATCGGAATCGGAAGTGATGCGGATATCGTAATTGGTATCAGCAGGGACCAGTACCTTGATCTGATCATCATACAGGCTCAGATAACGGTTCTCCAGGTTGGAATCAAAATCGCGGGAAGAATAGCTGTCGACCAGCACTTTATCACGGAAAAGCTTGACGATCGTATCGCCTTCAACATAAACTTCGGTATAATCGCTCAGTTCAGAGTAAAGATCTTCAGGATTATCTACTGAGAAGATCCAGGAGATGTACAGTTCAGGAGTGTGAGTCTGCAAGATGTTGGATCCGACGGAAGCTTTGGAATTATAGCGTCTGAAGGAATTGGTTTCCAAAGCATAATCGATGAGCAGATAGCTGAAACGGTTCAGCAGCATATTCGCATCGGCACGGTTCTTTTCGTTTACCAGCAAAGGGTCTTCCGACATTTCCAGCAGCTTGCTGAAGACGCTTTTCAGATCGTGCTTCTCCCAAAGGGCGATCAGGTTGTCTTCCAAGGACTCGGTGTAGATCTCGGCTGTCGGACAGATCCTGAGCAGGCAGCCGATAATGGTGCGCAGCTCACTGTTCATATTGGCATTGTTCCAGTAAGCGATGCCGGTCAGTTCTTTATAGATATCATTGGCTTTCTGTCTTTTGAAGATAAAATCAGAATCAGTTTCCAAAGCCGGTGTATGAAAGGTTGTTCCATAGCGGGTATAGCCCCATTCAGAGAAAGGAATACAGGTGACCGGATCCATCTTGCCGCAGATATTATAGATGTTGTCATACTGTTTGAATTCTTCTTTTCTGACGGTATTTGGCGTGGCAAAAGTATAGGCAAAAACATCTTCTTCGGCAAACATGTCGCTGTCAGTCAGACGGGCAGCTGTGATGTTGGCGATAGCGGCGGCTCGGGAGAAACCGGAGAGCCAGATCTTGAGCTTGCCTTTCAGGTGATTGGCTGAGATATAGCCGAAAACGCGGTCATAGACAAGCTGGGCAGCACTTTCAAAACCTTCCGGATGGCTGCTGCTGCCGATAGAGAAATTGGATTCCCATTCATCGAGATAACCCTGACCGCAGATACCTACCGCAATCAGTTCATAGGCCTCATCGCCTTCATTTATCGTGCGATGTCCCATCATCGTCGAAACGGTATACATGCTTGGATCTTTGTCGTAGTCATCGCTGCGCATATCTTCAAAACCGGCCTGGTAAAGGAAAAAGCGGAGGTTATAATCAGGATCGCGATAGGCCTGCTGCTGGGAATTTGGTCTGAAAGAAGCGGTTGCCAGGCCTAAAGAAAGCTTGGCCAGATCGTGAGAGTATTCTTTCGCATTG
The DNA here is from genome assembly GCA_902803055.1 of uncultured Erysipelotrichaceae bacterium. Taxonomy (GTDB): domain Bacteria; phylum Bacillota_I; class Bacilli_A; order Erysipelotrichales; family Erysipelotrichaceae; genus Colivicinus. The sequence continues at coordinate 1,642 of CADCOR010000281.1, read as the reverse complement.
CCATTAAACCATTTGGGATTAAAAGATACAGGCAGAGATTTGTATTGAGCTGTGGTCGTGATAAAAAAGGTATCAAGGAGATTGATGGTCCCATCTTCTGCAGGCTCATCGGCACTGATACTGTTTGGCACGTATAGTGACAAAGCAATAAATAATATGAAGATAAATGATAAGATCTTTTTCATGAGTTTTTATAATTTAATTGTATAGAAAAAAGCTCTGCTGTGAAATGATTGATGCAGCAGCTGAACTGCTAAGCTGTGATGTACGCGGTCATGAATAATAAATATTTCATGATATATCCTGCTGATATCAGCCAGACAGTGATCAGCTGCCAAGAGACTTCAAAAAAAGCGTATAAATAATGTAAGTGAATTACATCTTCTGGACAGGAAGCAAATGAAACTGCAGAGATTGTGAACGTGATGTCTGTGAAGCGAAATTTGATGACTTCTGGATCTGTGTTGGACACGCTTTAGCACATACTAAAGACGTATTTTAACTTTAAAACAGATAAAGAGAACAAACAGATAAAGCATCCATGCGGGTGTTTTATTATATATTATGAATTTCAATGCATCCTGTTTCAGATCCTGAATAAGGGTCAGCGCTGATCTGGCAGCGTCTGCACAGAATTTGTTTACTATTATAAGAAAGCATTATTCATTGTTTACATTCGTAAACTTAATATATTGACGTTTGTCAATAAAATTACTATAATATTTACATGATCAATCATGACTTCATCAAAGAAAAACAAGATCTGACTTATCTGGAGTGGGACAAGGCCAGAGAATCTTCTGGAACAGGCGGTTCTTTTTTGAAAGCCTATGAACTTGTCGATGGAAAAAAGATCTACTACAAGCTTTCTGCTTATGATCCAATCAACGGTATTACCGGAAGAGAATGCTTCAACGAGCTGATCGTCAGCCGTTTTTTAGATATTCTTAACGTCAGACACCTGAATTACCAGCTTATTCATGGTGATGTACTGCTTTCTGGAAAAACTTATGACACATTTCTCTGTGCTTCTGCAGATTTCAAAGAAAAAGGCGATCGCAAAATCACCTTGGAAGACGTATACGCTTTGGAGAAAGAAGATAACGAGACCATTCTTTCTTTTTGTGAACGTATGGGCTGGCTGTCATATATTTACCAGATGATCGTCATTGATTTTCTGATCATCAACCGTGACCGCCATGGAGCCAACATTGAAATCATCGATCACAACGGTCATAAAGAACCGGCACCTTTTTTTGATCACGGTCTCTCGCTGATCTTCAGCTGTCATGATGAACAAAGCATCAATGATTTTGATCCGATGGCTGACCTTCCCGTCCAGAGTTATTTCGGCAGTCGTTCATTGTTTACGAACCTGAAACTGATCCCAGCAGATCAGCTGCCTGTCTTCCGCCGTCTGGATCCCTCTGATAAAGATTATCTGTTTCAGGACCTTTATCCTTACCTGCCTGCCGCCTATATCGAAAAGATCTGGCAGATTCTGTTCGAAAGATGGAGTTACTATGAAAGCTTACGCAATCGTCAATGAAATCAAGAAGTCAGATGATCTGGCCTGTCTGATCCGTTATGACAAAAGCGATACCTTTATCATTGTTCTGAATAAAGACTGCGATGGATCTGA
>CADCOR010000280.1 GCA_902803055.1 uncultured Erysipelotrichaceae bacterium | reverse complement strand
GAGGCTTTTCTGAAGATAGCCGGTGAGACAAAGATCATAAAAGGCAAAAGACTGAAATATCAGGACAGCATTCTTAAGATAGATTACCACGCTGCTAAAATTGCTGATCAGGACGTTGTGATATGTCAAAGCGGTGTCGGCATGACTTATGCCGCTTTAGGAACACAGCTGGCGATTCAGAAGTTCAAACCGGAACTCGTGATCAATGTCGGCTGTGCCGGTTCACTGAACGAAGATGTTCATGTCGGGGATATTATTGTTGCTGATCGGGTAGCTGACTGGCGCTATGATGTCTTTGACTGGGAGCGAGGCCTTGATTCTGTCTATACTTCTTATCCCTGCGATGACAGAATAGCGAAGATTGCCGGAAAGCTCAAAAGCAAGGCATCGATCAAAGTCGGACCGATCGTCTCCGCAAACGAGTTCATCTATAAAAAATCGCAGCTGAAGGAGCTCAAAAAATATTATCCGGAAGCCCTGTGCGGTGAAATGGAAGGCTGTGCGATCGCCAATACCTGTTATGCGTATGATGTAAAATGTTCCATCATCAGATCGATTTCTGATGAATCACTGGTTAACGGCGGTTATAAAGACTATTATTTCAATGTCTATAAGCAATGCGATGCCGTCGCTGATCTGTGTTTAAAGATCCTCAAGAGGTATTAAATGAAAAAGTGGTATAAAGAATCATATTTTGATCGCAAGAACTGGATCTTGGAGAATTTTGATAAACTCTCACTGAGTTCTGATGAAACTATCCTGATCCTGCTGATCGAATTGTGCCGGGTCAACCGCAAGGCGGTTACCTATGAATATCTCAGCAGCAAGCTGAATCGTGATCCTAAGCAGATCGACAAGATAATTGCTTCGCTTGTTTCCAAGCATTATCTCAAACTTTCGACTAATTCCAAAGGTCTGGTTTTTGATGTTGATTCGATCTTTGAGTTTGATCCGGAACGTTATGAGATCGCCGAAAATAAAGATCTCTATGATATGGTCGCGGATGTCTTTGGCAAGCCTTTATCGCCAAGCGAACTGCAGAAGATGAATGAACTGATCGATGAATACTCACAGAAGTCATTTATTGAAGCTTTAAGAATTGCGGAAGCCAAACGCAAACTCAAGATGGCTTATATCGAAGGAATTCTGCGCAATGAAAAAAGCTGATCTGATAATAAATGGTCTTGATAAACTGTATCCTGATGCCCATTGTGAGCTGAACCATCGCAGTCATTTTGAATTGCTGATTGCCGTTGTTTTATCAGCCCAGACTACCGATGAGCGCGTGAATTCAGTTACCCCGGAACTGTTCAATAAGTATCCGGATGCTTTCAGACTGGCCAAAGCCAGATTGGCCGATGTCGAAAAGATCATTAAACCGATCGGTCTTTATCACAATAAAGCAATTAATATCATTGGCATTGCGAAAAAACTTGCTGAAGATTTTGCCGGGGAAGTTCCTGAAGAAAGAGAGAAACTGGAAAGTCTGCCTGGTGTAGGCAGAAAAAGCGCCAATGTCATTTTAAGCAATTGTTTTGATGTTCCGGCTTTTGCGGTCGATACCCATGTCAGCAGAGTATCCAAACGCTTAGGGATCGCTGAAGAAGAAGATGAGGTAGGGGAAATCGAAAAAAAACTGATGAAGTTTTTCCCGGAAGATAAATGGGGGAAACTGCATCATCAGTTTATTTTCTTTGGACGATATAAATGTAAAGCTAAGAAGCCTGACTGTACAGACTGCCCGTTTAAGAAGATCTGTACTTATTTGGCGTGATATAGCTTTTTCGTCTGATAAATAGGATCCATCGTCAGATGCATGCCTAATTTCTTAAAGACATTTACATCTACTTCGGAAAGGATGACGGATGAATGTACATCACAGCCTTCAAGTTTTTCTAATGCCTTGAGAGCTTTATCGCAGATATCCGATGTGATCGAATCAACAGCCAAGGCAATCAGGACCTCATCGGTATGAAGCCTTGGGTTATGGCCTTTCAGATATTTTGTCTTTAATTCCTGGATCGGCTGCAGGACTTTTTCGGATAACAGATGGATATCGGGTATTTCACCGGCGATCTTGGCAGCATTTAATAGGGCTGCTGAGGCTGCACCCATCAGTTTGGAAGTCTTGCCGGTAATGATCTGACCATTATATTCAATGGCGACAGCCGGCTGCTTGGTCTTTCTGGCCAGCTCATTGGCTTTGACTGCCACCAGACGATCTTCCTTGGTGACAGAGACCTTATTCATGATCGTATCAAGTTTAAAGAGTACTTCTTCAGGAAGAATATCTCTTCTGACGGCGATCTCGGTATCATAATATCTTCTGATGATTTCCGCTTTTGCGGCTTCCTGGCAGACTTCATCATCACAGATGCAGTTGCCGACCATGTTTACACCCATATCAGTCGGGGATTTATAGATCTGTTTGCCCATGATCTTTATCAGCAGGTCATTGAGAACAGGGAAGACTTCGACATCGCGGTTGTAGTTGATGGCAATCGAATTATAGGCTTCCAGATGGAAAGGGTCGATCATGTTGACATCAGAAAGATCGACAGTCGCAGCTTCATAGGCCAGGTTGACCGGATGATTGAGCGGCAGATTCCAGATCGGGAAGGTCTCAAATTTGGCATAACCAGATTTCAGACCGTGTTTATTGTCGTGATACATCTGTGATAAACAGGTTGCCATCTTGCCGGAACCAGGTCCCGGTGCGGTAACAACGATGATCTCTTTGGTTGTCTGCAGGTATTCATTGCGGCCAAAACCGACATCGGAAAGGATCAGCTCGATATTGTTCGGATAGTTTTCGATCGCATAGTGATAGGCAACTTTGATATTGGATTTTTCCAGATTCTTTCTCAATCTGATCGCTTCGGCCTGTTTGCTGAAATGGGTGATGACAACACCGCCGATATTGAGTTCAACAGCAATGAAGGAATCGATGAGCCTTAAAAGATCCTGAGAGTAGGTTATGCCCAGATCTGAACGCATCTTGTTTTTCTCGATATCATTCGCATTGATAACCAGTACCATTTCGACTTTGTCTTTGAGCTTGAGCAGCATCTTGATCTTGGAGTCTGGTTCAAAGCCCGGCAGGACACGGGAAGCGTGGTTGTCATCAAAGAGCTTTCCGCCGAATTCAAGATAAAGCTTGTTGAATTTAGAAACTCTTTTCCGGATGTTCTGGGATTGCAGTTTGATGTATTTTTCGTTATCAAAGCCTGTTTTTTTCATACTTCATTAGTATATAACAAAACAATTCCGTTTTTAGTCTGTTTTTATATTTTTATGCCGTTTTGATCAACCTGTTAACCTTTACTAACCGATAGCAGCGCATGCTATAATTGCTGTAGAGAAAACATCATGTTTTTATTATGCAGATTGTGAAAATCATGCTATAGGAGGATTCAAATAATGGCTCATTTACAGGATGCGGCAGTTAAACAGATTAATGAAATCTGCGATCGTTACAAAGACGAAGAGACGCCGCTGATGATGATCCTTTCTGACATCCAGAAAGAATATGGTTATATTCCTTTGGAAGTTCAGGAACTGGTATCAGAGAAGACCGGCATTTCTGTTGCCGAGATCTACGGTGTTGTTACTTTTTACTCATTCTTCTCTTTAAAACCTAAAGGAAAGTATGTAGTAGGCTGCTGTTTGGGCACGGCATGTTATGTCAAGGGTGCTCAGCAGGTCATTGACAAGTTCTCTGAGCTTCTCGGCATTAAAGCTGGCGAAACTTCAGAAGATGGCTTATTCACTTTGGATGCCTTGAGATGCATCGGTGCCTGCGGTATAGCTCCGGCTGTGCAGATCAATGGTACCGTTTATCCGAAGATGTCAGTTGACCAGGTTGCTCCATTAATCAGCAAATACAGAGATGGAGGTGTTGCCTAATGTCTGAAATGATCCGTTCTTTTGAACAGCTGGAAAATAAACAGTCACTCTGTACCAAATGCATGGATGACAAGTTTGCCGGCAAGGACAACAAACGTCATGTCGTTTTATGCGGCGGTACAGGCTGTCTTTCTTCTCATTCTGCCGAGATCAGAGAGAAGTTTGTTGAAGTGATCAAAGCAGAAGGCTTAGAGGACAAAGTTACTGTCAATCAGGTCGGCTGTTTCGGTTTCTGTTCACAGGGTCCTTTCGTAAAGATCTATCCGGAAGATACTCTTTACCGCATGGTCAAGATGGAAGATGTTGAAGAGATCGTGGAAAAAGATCTTCGCAATAATGAGATCGTTGAAAGGCTCCTCTATGTCGATCCACAGACCAAAGAAAAGGTCACCAAACAGGATGACATCGAATTCTATAAAAAACAGCTGCGTATCGCTTTACACGGCTGTGGTGTGATCGATCCGGAAAATATTGAAGAAGCTTTAGGCTTTGATGCTTTTGTCGGTCTGGCTAAAGCTTTGAAGATGGATCGCAAGGCTGTTATTGAAGAAGTACTCAATTCCGGTCTGCGCGGCCGTGGCGGTGCCGGTTTCCCGACTGGCAGAAAGTGGTCTTTTGTCCCTGATGTTGAAGGTCCTAAGTATCTCGTCTGCAATGGTGATGAAGGTGACCCGGGTGCTTTCATGGACAGATCGATCCTTGAAGGCAATCCATTTGCGGTTATCGAAGGCATGATGATCGGCGGCTATGCGATCGGTGCCCAGAACGGCTACTTCTATGTCCGTGCTGAATATCCGATTGCGGTCAACAGATTGCGTTTAGCTATCAAAGCCATGGAAGAAGTCGGCTTGCTTGGTGATAATATCCTGGGTACTGATTTCTCATTCCGTGTTCATATCCGTTTAGGTGCCGGTGCATTCGTCTGCGGCGAAGAGACAGCTTTACTGAATTCTATTGAAGGCAAGCGTGGTATGCCTAGACCAAGACCGCCATTCCCGGCAGTCAAAGGTCTCTGGGGCTGTCCAACCTGTGTCAACAACGTTGAAACACTTGCTACAGTTCCATATATCTTAAGAGAAGGAGCTGAGAAGTTCGCGGCGATCGGTACTGAAAAATCAAAAGGTACTAAAGTTTTCGCTTTAGGCGGCAAGATCAACAATGTCGGTCTCGTTGAAGTTCCGATGGGTACGACATTAAAAGAACTGATTTACGATGTCGGCGGCGGTATTCCTAATGGCAAGAAGTT
>CADCOR010000279.1 GCA_902803055.1 uncultured Erysipelotrichaceae bacterium | reverse complement strand
TCTAAAGGCATTTCCTTTACAACTTCCTTAGGCTTCTTTGCGTCTTTGAATAAGACACTGGCCCCAAAGGAAATATAGAAGCCTTCTTTCATATATAATCTCGCCATCTCGATTGAACCGCTGTAGCTGTGAATGATGCCTTGAACCGGATATTGTTTTAAGATCTGCAGGGTGTCATTAGAAGCTTTACGGCTGTGGATATCGACCGGCAGTTTAAGCTTATGCGCAAGCTTGAGCTGTTCGATGAAGAAATGCTGCTGGTAATCTTTGGTATGAGGATGGGAATAATAATCAAGGCCCGTTTCACCGATCATATCCGGTTTTGTCTCTTCAGCAAGTCTTACAAATCTTTCTAGTCTTGTCTCATCGTGATCATCTTCCAGATCCTGCGGATGAATCGCCATCGCCAGTTTGAAATCAGGATTCATTTCTCTGAGTCTGATCCCATGTTCAAGATCGTGTCTGCTGCAGCAGATCACAATGGCTTTCCTCACTTTATTTTCCATCATCCTTTCAAGCATCTGTTCTCGATCTTCATCAAACTGTCTTGAACCAAGATGACAATGCGCATCACAGTAAATCATATTTTTCCTATTAGCTTTATTTTAAATGGATAATCAGTCTGTTAAACAATATTAATTGATTATTTTTATATAATGGGTTTATAAAGCGGAGGAATCATTCTATGAAAAAGGAATATGAGATCTTGCTCACGCCCTGGAAGATAGGAAACCTCGAGATCAAAAATCGTATCGTCATGGCACCGATGGGCGGCACTTCCATCTTTGGCTGGACTGAACCAAATCATTTTGATAAAGAAGCAGCCAGACTGTTGAAGATCGTAGCCGAAAACAACTGCGGCCTGATCTTTCCCGGTGTCGCTACCGTCAAAGATATCATCGGACCATTATGGCTGTATCAGAACAAAGCAAAATTCAGACAGCTGAAACAGTTCATGGATGAAATACACAAGACCGGTGCCAGATTGTTCATTCAGATGACAGCCGGCTGCGGTCGTTCATTTGCCTTGAACGATATGATGGTCATGCTGCTGAAAAACAAAGTTTTAGGCACCTTGGCAAAACCAATACTCAATCCTGATTTTCACTCTGTTGCTCCATCGGCGACCCCAAACCGCTGGGCAGACGACATCACTTCCCGTGAAATAACAAAGAAGGAAATAGACAAGATCATTTATGCCTTTGGTGAGACAGCGAGACTTTGTAAAGAAGCCGGTGTTGATGGCGTTGAAGTGCACGCTGTTCACGAGGGTTATCTGCTCGATCAGTTTACGCTGCCTTATGTAAATTCACGGACTGATGAATACGGCGGCAGTTTTGAAAACCGCTATCGCTTTGCGGTCGAGATATTAAAAGAGATCAAGAAGAAATGCGGAGATGATTACCCGGTCTCTTTGCGATATTCTGTCACCTCTAAAACAAAAGGCTTCAGGCAAGGTGCCGTGCCTGGTGAAGAATTTGTCGAAGCAGGGCGCACGATGGAGGAATCGGAAAAAGCGGCTAAATATCTGCAGGATGCCGGTTATGACATGCTTAACTGCGACAACGGCACCTATGATGCCTGGTATTGGCCACATCCGCCGGTCTACATGCCGGAAAACTGCAACCTTGCAGATGTAGCCCATATCAGAAAATTTGTTGATATCCCCGTCGTCTGTGCCGGCAGGATGACATTGGATGCCGGGGCTGAAGCTATCAGACAGGGTGATATCGATGCGATCGGTATCGGCCGGCAATTCCTAACTGATCCTGCCTGGTTTGAAAAAGTCATTGAAGACAAAGAAGAAGACATCAAGCCATGCATATCCTGTCAAAGTGCCTGTCTGACCATGTCCAAAGCCAACGGCACCAATAACTCACAGTCAATGGAAGACGCGATGAATATGTGCCGCTGTGCTCTCAATCCTGAGACTATGCAGTCAAAACGCTTCTTTATCAGGGAAGCCGCTGTCAAAAAGAAAGTGGCGATCATCGGCGGCGGTATCGGCGGAATGGAAGCTGCTCTTGTGCTCAAGAAGCGCGGCCATACACCGGTCATCTATGAGAAGTCACATGAACTTGGCGGTGTCTTTATTGCGGCTGCCGCGCCGGATTTCAAATCTCATGACAAGAAACTTCTGGAATGGTATCGCCATCAGCTTGTTAAAGAAAACATCGAAGTTCATCTGGATTACGAGGTCAAGGATCTTAAAGGTATCCCTGCTGATGCCTATATCGTTGCGACCGGTTCTATTGCCAAAACACTTCCGATCGAAGGTGCGGATAAAACGATCAGTGCTCTTGATTATCTGTTAGGAAATAAATCTGTCGGCAATAAGGTCGTGATTATTGGCGGCGGACTGACGGGCTGCGAGATCGCTTATGATCTTAAACGCCAAGGCAAAGAACCGATCATTGTGGAAGTCGCCAATGATCTGATCATCACGCCAAATATCTGTCTGGCCAACACCTCTTTCCTCAGGGACTATTTCAAAGCGAACAATGTGAAAGTCTATCTTGAAACTTCCTGCAGAAAGATCGAAGCAGGAAAGATCACGATCTGTGATAAACAAGGAAACGAATCAGTGATTGACTGCGATGATGTCATTACATCCATCGGCTATAATTCAAAACCTTTATGTGCTGAAGGAGGAAACGTCTATCTGGTCGGCGATGCCGCTAAAGTCGGCAATCTGCGTTCAGCCATCTGGGGAGCCTGGCATGTCGCAATGAAGATATAAATGCTAGAATAGTTTTGTATGTTATCTGTATCTGCAACTGAAGTATCTATAGCCTATACAAACCTGATCAACTCCGTTGTTTCTTTATGCTTTATGACCTGTTTCATCAGGAAGGGTCTGCAGATCCGAAGAAACAAGCTCTGGTTTCTGGCTTATCTTTTTCTGATGCTCAACTGTTTCAT
>CADCOR010000278.1 GCA_902803055.1 uncultured Erysipelotrichaceae bacterium | reverse complement strand
ATATACCCTTTCTTATACAACGGCATATTTTGTATAAGAAAGGGTTATTTTTTTATTTCACCGACACAAATTTTTCTCTTTTTTGGGGTATAAAAGTTGGGGTATAGTTTTAAAAAAGCCCCATTTCAAGGGCTTTTTTTGCTATTTGGCGGAGACGGTGGGATTCGAACCCACGGGCCGCGTTTGTGCGACCAAACGATTTCGAGTCGTTCTCGTTATGACCACTTCGATACATCTCCGTATGTCTGAATATATTGTACAATATTCAGACTGTTAATCTTTTTAAGTATCAGTCGATAACAAAATCGAGAGTTCTTACTTCAAGGCCTTCACAATAGACGGTAAGTGTTGCCTTGCCTTTCTTGCCGATGGTCTTGATATAAGTACCGCTCATGCCGCCTTCAGCTGTTGCCATATCCGGACCGCAGATCTCGATCGGTCCATTGGTGAGGAAGTATAAAGGAAGCTGGGCATAAGGAGCGATGTTGTCATTTTCATCAAGCACTCTGATTCTGATAGCTGCCATATCATAAGTATCGCCATCATGCAGTTTAGAAGCGCTGGCCTTGACTTCGAGATGAAGCTTGCTGACTGGACAGACGGTCTTTGATTTGACGACTTCACCGTTTCTGATCGCATCAAAGCGCCATACCGTTGCTTCACCGCCCCAGTTGCCGACATATTTGTCATAGAGGAACTTCAGTTCCGCATAGCTGAGTTTATATCTCTTGCTTAATAGAGCGATCTTGACTTTTACAGACGCCGGCAGATTATCAATGCCATAACGTCCGGCAGCAACCAGACAGTCATGAATGCCTCTTTCCTTCTTGCCTGTATAGCCTTCATTTGTCCTTAGCAGATCACCGATCGTATCATCGATCCACATCGGTCCATGATTGAGGGCTTTATATTCTGATTCCTTGTATTCTTTGACAAAGGTTCCGTTCTTGTAGAGTTTTACGCTGTCCGCATTGGAGAAGACAAAGATCTTATCGATATTGCCGGCCGGGTAATCACCGATATCCATTGGCGACCCGACTTCCAGTACAGTCTGTTTATCACCCTGCATCGCATAGACACTGGCCGCCAGTTTCGGATTGCGGAAGGCATCCATGACGCCATGGTAACAGATACGGTCGCCGCTGCCGAAATCCTTATGTGTCGCATAGTCGAACATGCACCACTGGAAGACACCGATGTGCTCACCATCTGCCATCGCATCATTCATGACTCTCGCGTGTCTTAAGGCATGTTCCTGTCTGAGTGACCACTTGTCAAAAGCCTTGGTTGGGAACATATGTCCATTGGCTTCCGAAATGATCAGAGGCTTGTTCATATCAGGGGTGACATCTTTTTTCTTTCTGACACCCGGATTATTGCCGGTATGGGAGAAATCGTTAAAGGCATAGACATCATCGATAAGCGAACTCTTGGTGATATAGCGCACGCCTGAGGTAGGTCTTGATGGATCCAGCTCATGAGCAATGCGGTTTGTCTCGGTGTAGAATTCATCGTCATCCTGAGACTCGTTGATCCTCACGCCCCACAAAACGATCGAAGGATGGTTACGGTACTGCAGTACCATTTCTTCGGCATGTTTGCAGGCAACCTGCTTCCAGGCTTTATTGCCTATATGCTGCCAGCCCGGGATCTCGGTAAATACCAGCAGGCCCAGTTCATCACAGGCATCGATGAAGGATTGTGCCTGCGGATAATGAGATGTTCTCACAGCGTTGCAGCAAAGTTCTTCTTTCAAGATCCTGGCATCTTCTTTCTGCAAGGAATCAGTAGCCGCATAGCCGATGTATGGGAAGCACTGATGTCTGTCTAAGCCTCTGATGAAGACCTTTTCATCATTGAGATAAAAACCATTGGTCTCATATCTGATCGTTCTGAAACCGAAACGCACCGTCTTCTTATCGCCATTGCTGAGCTTGACTTCACATTCATACAGATTCGGTTTATCGATCGACCACGGTTTAGCTCTGTCGACCTTGAAAGCCAGTTCATTCTTTTCACTGCTTAATTCCTTGATGACATTGTTATCCTGATCTTTGATCTTAACTTTTTTCTTGAGTTTCTTATTGCCATCGATCGTGATCTTCAGATTGACAGTATCCGTTTCCGGAGTCGTGATGTAGAGATCTTCAATGTAGTCTTTTTCTCTGATATCAAGATAGACATCGCGATAGATTCCGCCATAGGTCAGATAATCGATCACAAAACCAAAAGGCGGGATCGAACCGTTCTCTGTTGAATCAAGTCTGAGAGCGATCTCACACTCATTGCCCGGTTTTACAAAATCAGTTATCTCTGCCCGAAAAGCTGTATAGCCGCCTTCATGGGTCATTACTTCTTTGCGATTGACATACAGCGTTGCGATATGAGCGCAGGCATCAAACTGCAGGAAGACTCTTTTGCCCTTGGCATCAGCCGGGATCATAAGCTTGCGTCTGTAGCCTGAGATCATCTGATAGTCTTTGTCGTCACTGTAATGCAAAGGCATTTCCTTGACGGTATGCGGTATGCGGACTTTTTCCGTTGAACCCTTCTTATAGGCCAGAAAGTCCTTGTTCCAGGTACTGGTAAATTCCCAGTTGTTATTGATCTTGATCATCTGTTCTCCCCTTATAATTTACGTTTTATCATTATATCAGCTCTCTTAAGCTGTTCATAAACCTTATCTGCTTCCGCCATGATCTCTTCTTCATTCAGCTGGCGCTGTTCAATCACTTCTTTTACAGCTTCCGCATAATTCCTTTTATGTTTATTATTGAGTTCATGCCAATTTATATCTTTAAAGCAGGCACCGATCTTTTCATCGTAAGGAAGTTCTCCTTTTAGCATCATTACCGCAATGACAGGATAGCCGGGATAGCCTTGCCAATAGGAAGCGTTGTCATCAGAAACATAGACATTGTCTTTCCATCTGATCGTATATTGCTTTTTGCCATCAGAAGAAGAAACTCTTGCCTTATCTTCCTCCAGCTTTACTCTTTCATCTGCCAAAGCTGAATACGCTTCAAAAATCTTTTCCTTTGGTCCGATTTTAACTGTCATCTGTTCTGCTCCCTTTTAATTCTATCATCTTCTTTTAACTCAGCCAGCACAAATAAGATATAATATCTGTGCGGCTTAAGCTGCACCTGAAGATTATTACCGATATGATCACAGACAACTATTTAAAACTGACATCTGAAGAAAAGGATTTCATCACACATCGCTATCCGGAAATCGATCTGAACAATCTCGGTCTCCCCGCTACCGGCATGTCTTCCATCACCAACATCGATCTGCTTGAATCGACGATGCGCTATGACATTACCAATCAGCGTTACGGCAATGATCAGAATGCCTTGCGGATCTGCCGTTCCCTTAACGGCAAGATCAACCGCTATAAAGGACGCCGAGCCAAGCCGCAGATCAAGGGTTTTGATGTTGATTCGTTATGTGACAAGGCAGACAAGATCTCCAAAATGGCCACCAATACAAAGATCGGCAGCGACATGTTCAGGATCGACCAGGCGATCAATTACATCCGGACGATCAAAAATGAATATGAGATCGAAGAATACATCTTCTCGGTCGCCAACTGTTTAGGCTGCAAGCTTGGCGAGATCATGCTGGATGAATCGTTATACCGGCTGGGCTTTGACTGGGCACCGGGTGAATCATATCCCCTGCTGCTGAACATTGAAGACAGAATGCTCTGTGATCCGATCGGCTTCATCTTCAACAAGCTTGTCTGTGACAACACGGCCGAAGATATTGAAGGTACCTGTTCCGACTTCTATTACCGCTTCCTGGAAAAACTTGATCAGTAAACTAAAACGCACAGTTGTGCGTTTTCTTTAACCGTTTTCCTCGATCAGGCGATTATAGACTCTGATCCACAGCAGCAGCTGCGCAATCGTGGTGATGCTCCAGCTTAACGGGAAACAGAGATATAGACTTGCCGGTGTGTGGATCTTTTGAAAAACCGTATAGATATAAAGGATACGGAAGCCGCAGACGCCAAACAGCGTGATGATCGTCGGCAGATTTGATAAACCCATGCCACGGATACTGTTTACAACGACATCCAATAAACCGTTCAAAAAAAGAAAGATCGTCACATAGCGCAGACGATACATGCCCATGGCAATGACCTCCGGCTCATCGGTGAGGAAACTAAGCAGATATTCACCATTAAGCGCAATGATGGCGCCGATCGCAAAGGCACCAATGCCGCACAGCAGCTGATCAATGATCAGCAGTTTTTTGATCTCCTTATATCTTCTGGCTCCATAAAGCTGCGAAGTGAAAGTCAAAGAAGCCTGTGGGAAAGCATCCACAAAGACATAGACATATTCCTCGATCGCATTGGCCGCCGTATTGGCTGCCAAAAAGGTTGAACCAAAGGAATTGAGCGAGGTCTGAATGATCATATTGCTGAAAGAGAAAAGCTGATTCTGCAAAGCTGAAGGAATACCGATACTTAATATCTCCTTGAAAAGTTCAGGATCAAAGTTTTCTCTGTTCAGTTCCAGATGTATTAGATTATCATCGCTTTTGAGTTTTCGCACAGCCAGAAAAGCAGCTATGGATTGTGAGATCACTGTAGCGGCCGCAACCCCGGCAACACTCATGCGGAAGACTACCACAAACAATATATTCAGCAAGACATTGATGACACCTGAAACAGCCAGAAAGACCGTCGGATTCTTGCTGTCGCCGCTGGCTCTTAATACCGCCGCCGCAAAGTCAAAGGCTCCGATCGCAATGCCGCTCAGGAAATAGATGCGCAGATATAAAGTCGCATCAGCCAGGATATCAGCCGGTGTGCTTAAGATCTTTAAGATCGCTTCCGCCAGGATCACTCCAATGATCGAGATCATCAGTCCAAAAAGAAAACCGATCACAACTGATGTATAGACAGCTTTGCCGATACGTCTGTGATCCCTTGCCCCGATCATGCGGGAGATCAGCACATTGGCACCCATGCTCAAGCCATTGAGTCCCCACATGAAAAAGATGGTGATGGGGGAAGTAACACCTACAGCTGCCAGTCCATGTTCCGAGACATAATTGCCGATGACCATGACATCCGCAAAATGAAAAGTTATCTGCAGGATGTTTGCCAGCATCAGCGGCCAGACAAAGCGCAGAATATTCTTTAACATTGAACCACTCAGGATATCATTGTTTTCAGACATATAAACCATTATAACCCT
>CADCOR010000277.1 GCA_902803055.1 uncultured Erysipelotrichaceae bacterium | reverse complement strand
GATCGAACCGCAATAGACAAAAGCATCCTCCGGATAGCTGTCATAGCGGCCGGAAAGAATTTCTCTAAATGATCTGATCGTATCTTTTATGTGGACAAATCGGCCTTCCATGCCGGAGAACTTTTCGGCAACAGAGAAAGGCTGAGACAGGAAGTTTCTGATCCTTCTCGCCCGGTTGACGATCGCCTTGTCCTCTTCGGAGAGTTCATCGATACCAAGGATCGCAATGATATCCTGCAGGTCATGATACTTCTGCAGGATCTTCAGAACATCCAAAGCGGTCTGATAGTGTTCATCACCGACGATCAAAGGATCGAGGGCTCTGGAAGTCGACTGCAATGGATCAACAGCCGGATAAAGACCGGAAGAAGCGATCTTACGATCAAGGACAGTTTTCGCATCCAGGTGCGCGAAAGCCGTAGCCGGAGCCGGGTCAGTCAAATCATCGGCTGGCACATAGATCGCCTGCACGGAAGTGATGGAGCCGTTCTTGGTTGAAGTGATGCGTTCCTGCAGTTCGCCCATTTCCGTTGCCAGGGTCGGCTGATAACCGACGGCTGAAGGCATACGGCCAAGCAGAGCGGAAACTTCCGAACCGGCTTGCGAGAAACGGAAGATATTATCAATAAATAAGAGCACATCCTGATCATCGACATCACGGAAGTGTTCAGCCATTGTCAAAGCACTCAAGGCAACACGCATACGGGCACCCGGTGATTCATTCATCTGGCCATAGACGAGCACCGTCTTTTCCAGAACGCCGCTTTCCTTCATTTCATAATAAAGGTCATTGCCCTCTCTGGTTCTTTCACCGACACCGGCTACAACAGACAAACCGTTGTGCTCAACAGCGATCGAGTGGATCAGCTCCTGCATCAGTACGGTCTTGCCGACACCGGCACCGCCGAATAAGCCGATCTTGCCGCCTTTGATATATGGACATAACAGATCGATGACCTTGATACCGGTCTCGAGGATCTCAACTTTGGTCTCCTGCTGTTCAAAAGAAGGAGCGCTCTTGTGAATGATATCCGTCTCAACATCGCCATCAAGCGGAGCCAGGCCATCAATCGGATCACCTAAAAGATTGAACATACGGCCAAGGATCTTCTTGCCGACCGGGACCGCAATAGCCTTGCCGGTATCAATGGCTTTCATGCCTCGCGTCAGACCGTTGGTTTGCGACAAGGCAATACATCTGACCTTGTCATCACCGATATCCTGCTCAACTTCACAGGTTATCTCTTCATTTCCAAACGGAATGATTATCGCATTGTAAAGCTTAGGCAGGCGATTGCTGAATCGCATATCTATGACCGGTCCGATTACCGATACGACTTCACCGATATTTTCGTTCATCTCCTTCTCCTTCCTACCTGATCGAGGCAACGATCTCATTCATCTCCTGGGTGATCGCCGCCTGACGGGCTTTGTTATAGTTCAGACGCAGTTCACTGATCAGCTTTTCCGCATTTTTATTGGCCGCATTCATCGCATTGCGTCTGGCTGCATTCTCGGAAGTCTTGGCTTCGAGAAATGCTACATAGATCTGCGAAGACACATACATCGGAATCAGCCTGTTCAATACTTCATCTCTTGAAGGTTCCAGCAGGATCTCTTCCGTTTTGACATCCTCATCGATCTCAAAAGGCAGCAGTTTAAGTGTTGTCGGTCTGTAAGTAAGTGTATTGATGTATCTGGTATAGACAATGTTGATCTCAGTGATCTCGTATTGTCTGTATAAGATCATCAGGTTGTTGATCATCTGGTTCAGGATCCTGGGCTGCAGGTCCTCAAGTTCATCATATTTCTTGACGACGAGATAATCATTCTTCATCAGATAATTGAAACCGATCGTGCCGATGACAAAGATCGGCGCATCCTTCGGTACGTTTGTTTCAACATATTTGAGAACTTCCGTGTTATAGCTTCCGCACAGACCGGAATTGGAAGTTATGACGATATACAGCGGATTCTCCGCATAGGGCTTCTTCAGAAACGGATTGTTCTCCACATCAGAACTCTCTGATTGCAGTACAGCCATAATAAAATGCTTAAGATTCTTCGCATACTCTTCATTCTGCTTTGTCTTAGTGTTGTATTTCTGCAGCTTGACGGTCGCCACGAGTTCAGTCGCATTCGTAAGCTTCTTGGTCGAAACGACATTCTGCAGCCGCTTTTTGATTGTACTGATCTGTCCTGCCATTATCTGTTATTCTTCAAAAAATCATCAGTAAACTCTTTGATGATCTTCGTGAGTCTGCCATTGAGATCATCATCAAGTGCTTTCTTTTCTCTGATCTGATTCATCAGATCTTCGTGTTCATCATCCATCTCCAAAAGGAGCTGTTTTTCGTATTCCCTCATTCTTTCAAGCGGGACAGTATCGATCAGACCCAGCTTGTTCGCAAATAAGAGGATGACCTGATCGATCGTATCGACTGGCGAATACTGCGGCTGCTTGAGCAGTTCCACCAGATGCCGGCCATGGTTGATCCGCGCTCTGGTCGAAGGATCGAGGTCAGAACCAAACTGCGCAAAGTCCAGAACTTCCTGGTATTGCGAAAGATCGAGCTTCAATGAAGAAGATACGTTCTTCATCGCCTTGATCTGCGCAGCTGAACCGACACGGGAAACCGAAAGACCATAATCGATCGCCGGTCTGATACCCGAGTTGAACAGCTCTGTCTGCAAGAAGATCTGTCCATCCGTGATGGAAATGACGTTGGTTGGAATATAAGCAGAGATATCACCGGCTTGCGTTTCAACGATCGGTAAAGCCGTCAATGATCCCTTGCCTAAACGCTCTGAGAGCTTGCCGCTTCTTTCCAGCAGTCTTGAATGCAGATAGAAGACATCACCCGGATAGGCTTCACGTCCCGGAGGACGGCGCAGCAGCAGGGAGAGTGTACGGTAGGCTACCGCATGCTTGGAGAGATCGTCATAGACGATCAGCACATCTTCGCCCTTGTTCATCCAGTATTCACCGATCGAACAGCCGGAATAAGGGGCTATATACTGCAAGGAGGCCAGTTCACTCGCACCCGCTACAACGACACAGGTGTAAGCCATGGCTCCATAAATACTCAGTTTTTCAATTATCTGGGCAACGGTCGAATTCTTCTGACCGATGGCCACATATATACATTTGACGTTGCGGCCGCGCTGGTTGATGATCGTATCAACCGCGATCGCCGTCTTGCCGGTCTGACGGTCACCGATGATCAGTTCACGCTGACCCTTGCCGATCGGGATCATCGAGTCGATGATCTTGATACCGGTCTGTAAAGGTTCATCAATCGGTGAACGGTCAATGACGCCTGGCGCACTGACTTCGATCTGCCGGTATTCCCTGGCTCTGATCGAACCCTTGCCATCGATCGGTGTACCTAAAGAGTTGACGACTCGGCCTAAGAGTTCATCACCGACCGGCACTTCAATGACTTTGCCGGTACAGTTTACCGGTGTACCTTTGACGATATCCTTGTCGTTGCCTAAAAGAACGGCAGCGATCGAATCTTCTTCCATATCCATGACCATGGCTTTGGTCTCGCCGATCTGCAGCAGTTCGCCAGCCATCGCATCATAGACGCCGGAGATATTGGCCACACCATCAGCGACACTGGTGACAAAGCCTGTTGTTCTATCTGACTGCACAGATACTTCCATGCCGTCAAAATCAGTGATGTCCTTGACGAGTTCTTCCGCCAGCTTATCGGGATCACCATCAGAAACTTCCTTTTCCAGCAAGGAAGACTTCAGCTGTGCCAGCTTGGTCTTATAGGTACCATCCCAGACTGTACCATCAATGATGACTTTCACACCGCCGATCAGGTTCTTATCGATCTTGTTTTCCAGACGGATCGAACGGCCCAGTTTTCTGGTGAAAGTAACTTCCAGGGTATTCAGTTGCCGGCGATCAAGTTCCCGGGCTGAATAGACCGTCCCGAGCTTGCGTCCTCTGGCCTGATAGTAGTATTCCAAAAAACCATGGAGCAGTTCTATTTCCATGTGTTTCTTTGGCATTGAATCAGCGATCAGGAAGAAGCCGTAAAGGATCTTGTTGTCGAGCTGATTGTTGAAATGTCTTTGCAGTTCGATCTGTTTCTGAACCGAGGTCAGATCCGAAGAAACAAACATCTGCGCGAGCTCTTCATTGCGGTTGAGCTCATCGTTGATCTCCTTGAATTCAGAATAGCAGTAATCAGCCGACTGTTCCTGATTGGCCAGTTCCATCAGATTGCGGATGTAGAAATTGATATCGAAATTCATTTATCGATTACTTCCTTCACAAAAGAATTGATGCTGTCATCATCTTCCTTGGCATCCAGCTTGTCCTGCAACATCTTTTCAGCTGTGATCAAAGCGGCATCGACGATCTGCGCATGCATATCCGTCATCATCTTGCTCTTCTGCAAAGAGACATCGCGTTTCGCATTCTCGATCAGCTGTTTTGATTCATTGCGGCCTTCTTCGATCAGTTCATTCTTGATCTCATCGCCTTCACTGCGTGCCTCCTCAATAATGCGGTCAGCCTCACTGTTGGCATTGGCAATGATATCCTGAGCCTGATCGTTGATCTTCTGATTCTCTTCTTCCAGCTCTTTGGCTTTAGTCAGTTTATCCTGTTCAAACCTGGCCCTGGTATCCATGATGTTCTTGACCGGTTTCCAGGCCAGTTTATACATCAGGAAAAACAGGATGGCCGTAGCGCAGAGCTGCGTAATGGCCGTCCAGACATTCGGGACCAGCAGTTGAAGTATATCAACGATTTGCATCGTCTTATGCTCCTAAGATAAAGATTATCAGGAAAGCTACCAGCAGACAGTAAATAGCACAGGTTTCGGAGATCGCCGCACCGATAATAGCCATTGACTGGATCTTATCAGCTGCAT
The DNA here is from genome assembly GCA_902803055.1 of uncultured Erysipelotrichaceae bacterium. Lineage (GTDB taxonomy): Bacteria > Bacillota_I > Bacilli_A > Erysipelotrichales > Erysipelotrichaceae > Colivicinus. Next base: position 1,319 of record CADCOR010000277.1, on the reverse strand, counting down.
CCGGATTCTTACCGATTGATTCGACAGCCTGAATAGCGACCTTACCTTCAAAGATACCGGTCACGCAGCCGCCGCAGACACATAATGCTGCTGCTAATGCCATGATTCCTTTTTCCATAATAATTTCCTCCCTTACTTGTTAGGCAGTTCCTTGCCTATGAACGCGACAGTTAATGTAATAAAGATAAATGCCTGCATGACTCCGGAGAACAGATCGAAATAGAAGTGCAAAGCCGGAGCGACGATGACGCCGACGATATTGAAGTCGCCGATGAACGGGATCTTATGTGAGATCACCGCCAGCATCTGATAGATGACTGACATCAGAATACCGCCTGACAGGATATTGCCGAATAAACGCAATGATAATGACAGCAAGGTCGAGAGCTTCGACATGATGTTCATGACCACAAAGGGCGCCAATGGCTCAAACCAGCTCTTGATATAGCCTTTGACTCCTCTTTCCGAGAAGGAGAAGACTTCGATCAGGATGCAGGTCAAGGCGGCCAGCGTCAGTGTGACCGAATAATTGGAAGTCGGCGTCTCAAGCGCGAACAGGCCGGCAATATTGGATAAGAAGATATAAAGCGCTACGGTCATGATGTAAGGAGTCAGATATTTCGCGACTTTTTTGTCCGTTTTGTCGCTGACCATCTTGTCAAAAGTCTGAGCCGCCATCATCACCAGCAGGACGATACCTTTGGGCTCGCTGAGCGGATCATACTCTCTCAGTTTACGGTTGATGTAAAACAGCAGCAGAGCAATAAAGACAGTTATGATGATAATTGAATAAACAGCTGTCTGAATTTCCATCTTTTTCACTCCTTTCTTTTCTGCAGGGCATCAATAATCAAAGCCCCCAGGAATAAAGTCATACCGATCGCTACACCGATCAGATTAAAATACTGCGGTAATTTATAGGCAATGAACATACAAGCCAGAAGAAGCGCATAACGCACGATATTGCCAAGCATCAGAAAAGAGACGTTGGCCTGAGACGAACTGGTAGCACTCTTCATGGTTGCTGATAACAGGAAAAGGTTGAATAAAGAAAATACTGTTGAAAGCATAATACCGGACGAAATCCTGAAGTCAAAAAAAGCCGTCACACCACTTATGATTAAAGCAATTAGGCCGGTCAGTATATAGATCTTTAAACTCATTTCCCCCCATACCACCCTAAGAAACAGAAACAACAGACTGCTCAAGCCATCGACTCAAACATCGGTCTGTTGCGCTGCTCAGTAAATCTTTCATCCCTTTATCGGGATATAAATATTATATATTTTTGTTATTTTAAGTACAATATTTTGCCCAGG
>CADCOR010000276.1 GCA_902803055.1 uncultured Erysipelotrichaceae bacterium | reverse complement strand
TTGTATGTGGCGTTCATCGGTGAAGAATGCGTTGGCTTTACCTATATCATTCCTAAAGGAGCGTTTCACAGTTTTCCATACCTGCACATCATTGCCGTGAAGAAAGAATACAGGAACAAGGGGATCGGCAAGGCTCTGCTGGAATATTCTGAAAACATCGCGAATGAAGTGGCAGACAAATTGTTCCTTGTTGTCGCGGATTATAATCCGGACGCAAAGCGGTTCTATGAAAGAAACGGCTATCAGCAAGTTGGTGAGATTCCAAACCTGTACCGTCCCGGAGTTACAGAATATTTGATGGCAAAAGACCTGAAAAGCGATTAAGTCTTGCATGGAACAGTATATATCCTTTTGTTTATGCTTTACAGAACGGAGCTTCGCTTGGCCATGGAGTTTGCCGCGCAAAAACGTTTGATGCAGCATGTCCGGATGAAGGAAGAGTTCGTATTCATGGAGAAGTGATAGATCAACAGATTCCAGTTGTGGGAACAAGAACTAAATTATGTAGGAGGGGAAAAATGATTCAATACAAGATCACTGATCTGCCTGAAATCGCGATCATCGGCAAGGAAGGACTGTGCACGAAAGAAAAGAATGTGGTCCAGGATCTGTGGAAGCAGGCCAATTCCAATTTCAGCGATGTTGCGGATATAGGAATGAAAAATACCGACGGTTCCTATGTCGGGTTCTGGGGAGCCATGAGCGACGAGACGATGTCGTTTATGCCTTGGACAGACGGTTTCTCAAGAGGTCTGTACCTGGCGGGCGTTGAAGCATATGAGGATGCGCCGGTTCCGGACGGATGGACAAAGTGGGTCATGCCTGCCAGAAGATATCTTGTCACAGAGGTTACTTCGGAAAGCTATAAAGAAACATTCAGAAATGTGATCGACACTCTCATCCCGGACCTTGGCATGAAACTTGCAGGTGCCGTATGTGACTTTACCGATCCGTCGACCGGACAGAATAAACTGTTTTTTCCGGTGGAATGAAAAAACGAATAGAAAATGATTACCAGACCCTTCGGGGGCTTCCAAACTAATTTTGTAGGGACCTTTACAAACGTATTACGAACATGAAAAACCGATATCTATATGCACATTGGGGGCTGATGAATAATAAAATAAGATAGAGTGCAAATAAGAGCTTTAACTGATAAGATTAACTCTTGTATATGTTCTGTCTTTGACTTGGGGGGTGCTTTAATGAAAACATTTACTGAACGTGACTATATAACTTATCCGCGAAGATTCAAGGCCTACCGATGGAATAAGCCTCTGCTGGTCGGCCTGTTATTTATTGTCTTTCTTTGTATCTTTAACATGGCGGTTGAACAGATCACCAGAACAGTATTTGGCATCGCTATACAGGATAACGGATATGACAGTGTGGATTTCTATTCGGCAGCCGGTGCTTTCAGGAATAATGCCTTGAATGCGTGCTACATTCCGTCTTTATTGCTGGCGGCACTGATCGTCAAAGACCGTCCGATCTCATCTTACTTTTCTTCGATGGGCGGTTGGCGCTGGAAAGTCTTTTTCAGAACAATGGCAATGGGCATTGTTGTTTTTGCGATTCCCAATATCATCCGTTATATCATTTCAGGGCGAGTCGGAGAAGTTCGATTCACAGCTGGTGGTTTTATCATGCTTTGCATCTTTCTGCCGCTTCTTGCAATTGGAGAAGAGCTTCTTTTTAGAAGCTTTATCATGCAGACAACAGGAAGCTGGTTCAATATGGCAATCGTTGGTCTGCTGGCGCAGATTCCGCTTTTTGCCATTGATCATGCTTATAACACGATCGGCAGGATTTCCATCGGCTTGTCTGCTCTAGTGTATGGACTGACCTGTGTCTACACCAAGGGAATTGAAGCGTCTTCGGCTTTGCATATCCTGAACAACTTTACCGGTCTCCTCATGGCCGGTCTTGGTTTTGGCAAGTTAACTTCTGAACAGAGTGCAGGTGGTCTTTTGATCAATCTGTTTTTTAAACTTGCGTTCTTCCTGTTTATCCTGTATGCCGATAAAAAGCTTCACTGGTTTGATGAAGTGAAAAAGGACGATGTCACTGAATTTAATGAGAAATGCAAATGATCTAAGCTATCATCAGTCTCACTGATATCATCGCTTGCTGACTCAGCTGTATCTGCTGTCAATAATTGCTTTTCAATTATGTTTCTTTTAAGGCTCTCAGATTAAGATTAATTTATAAATAGACTAT
>CADCOR010000275.1 GCA_902803055.1 uncultured Erysipelotrichaceae bacterium | reverse complement strand
TTGAATTCATACCCGAAGAAAAGAAATAGAGCTTCTGTCATGATGATGGAAGCTCTTCTTTTCTGTAAATAGTTTAATAATCTGTACATATTAGGACTACCTTGAAGACAAACATTGGAAATAGCAACAATACACTTTTTCTCATAATTACATAAAAAATCCAATTTACAGCCACGTGATGCAAATTAGGATTTTTTTTATTACAGAACGATTGCAGTAAGCCGATTGATTATGGAAAACTGTTTTAACAGAAGAAATAACGATTCTTTTCAGACTTCTGCCTCAAGTGTAAACATACATGTGGTATCATGAAAAAGTTGGAACTAAAGAAACTTAAAAATCCAACAAACTAAAAAAACCAAAGAAAGGAAAACAAACAGAGACTGATTATGAAAAAGAAGTTTTCTGAAAAACACCCTGTGTTGGGATTATTGGTGTGCACTTATAGTGGTTTTATCGTTTCGGAATTCCTGATTGGAATTATTGCAGCGCTTGTGCTGTCGCGATTCGGATTTGATACGGGTACAACAGCAGCCATCAGCGGCTGTATCGGATCTATACTGGTCCTTGTTTTATGGTATCTGATCAACCAACCGGAATACCGTTTCATGCCAAGAAAAGGAGAAATAAGCGGTTCATTTAAGCTGATCCTGATTCCGATGCTTGTGTATTGGGTCATGATATTTGGTGTTTTTGCTTATTTCTGCAAAGGCTTCCCGTTTGCACCTATCGGTATGAAAGAACTCTTCATGGCAATAATGGCAGGCCTTGTCGAGGAAGTGTGTTTCAGAGAGGTTGCCATATCTTATATGGCTAAACGTTGGATGAGCGAGAAGAACATAACTATGATAGCCATCGCCTCTGCGGCCCTCTTCGGATTGACACATATTACCAATATATTTGGTAAAGAATTGACCAGCACGTTATACCAGATTATACTTTGTATTCTTATGGGTGTTTTCTTTGCGGCGATATATCTGCGCAAAGGAAACGTGTGGGTGCTATGTCTGTTCCACGCCGTTCATGATATTCTCACTTTCATGGGTTCTGCCGGAATCACAGCAAAAGGGGTCACAGAAATTCCTGACTGGTACATTCCGTTTGTCGTGGCGATCGAATTTGTGCTTTGCCTGTACGGTTTCTTCCTCCTTCGCAAAGCAAAGAGGCAGGAGATCGTCGATTTGTGGGATTATAAGTGGAGCCGTAACCAGATCTCAGAGTGAAAGCAGAAGTGTTTACACGATTTAAAACAGGTTGCAGTGATAATCGTGTTCGTAAATCATGGAAGCATGAATAATATGATTTTTTTGTAGATTAGCTGTTAAAATTTATTGGTATTCGTAAACATAAATGTTTTTTATACAGCTGATTTAAAGCATCAGAAAACAAAAAGGAGGAGTTAATAGATGAAATTACATTATGCAGGAAAATACAGTGGCAATCCGGATGATCTTCCTTATCTTGAACATGAACCGGGAGCTGTAAAGTTCAAAGAAGCAGATAATGCAGCAAAGTTTGGCAGGATAATAGCTGTGCTGTCGATCGTTATAGTGATCGTATTGATCATAATAAGCTGGATCAGAGCCAAAGATGTATTCTTCAGCTATAGCAGTCTTTTTCTGTATATTCTTACCATCATCCCTCATGAGCTTCTGCACGCGATCTGTTACAAGGACGATGTATACCTTTATCATGATCTGAAGAACGGAATGCTGTTTGTCACGGGACCGGAACGCACAAGCAAGGGAAGATGGATCTTCAGATCCATGCTTCCAAGTATTGTGTTGGGATTCATACCCTATATCATTTTCCTGATCAATCCTAAGTTTCAGACTCTTGGGACTCTGGGAGCATTAGGGATCGGGACGGCTGCCGGTGATTTTTACAATGTATACAAGTCCCTGACTCAGATGCCGAAAGGTTCCTGGGCATACTATCACAAGTATGACAGATACTGGTATATGCCTGAGAAACTGGAAGCTCAACAGCTTTAGCGTTGGCTAGTACATATCGATTTCAGCCGGAGGAATAATAATGTTAAAAGACAGCAACAATAAACATACATTAGGATCCCTGCAGTCAAACATCCTGTTTGTGGCTATTGTTGAACTGATCATTTATAACGGAGGACTTTTTATCAAATATGCCGTGCAGGCAAGTATCAATCCGTTTCTTCCGCTTGTCGGTGAGGAGTTTGAATTATACTATAATGCCGAATTCTGGATCATCATCCCGATCATCCTCACCCTGATCTATATGCGGATATTCTGTCCCGAAGCATTGTATAAGTTTACGGAAGGAAGTCTCACAAGGAAGCTTAGATCCCTTGGCTTAGGATTACTGCTCGGAGCAGCTGTCATGCTGTTTCTGATCTTTCTGAGCGCTGTTTCAGGTTCCGTGATCTACAGCTATCAATCCTTCAGTTTTTTGGTTATTCCGCTTATTTTCTTTGTTTTTATTCAATGCAGTGCAGAAGAGATGCTGCTAAGAGGATATGTGCCGGCCGTGCTTGATCCTGAGCACCGCTATGATGCTGTGGCCTTTGTCAGCGGTTCGCTGTTTATTTTCCATCATATTTTCAATATGAATAGTCTTGGTTTCAGCACCTTGTTCTGTCTGAATGTATTTCTGCTTGGCGTATGGTTCTACTTTCTGGTTAAACTGGAAGGCAATTTCTGGATTTCCTGCGGGATCCATACCGCATGGAATTATATCCAGATCTTTATCATCGGTGTCCCAGGAAATGGCTCCAGCTATCCGGTCTCGGTGATAGGGGGAACCAACACCGCTTCAACTTT